>JAJRWO010000086.1 GCA_024276775.1 Gammaproteobacteria bacterium
AATCTCATCTTCCCGTTCAATCCACGACCGGCGCTTCATGGCAGGCAGATCCCGGACTTTTTTTTAAGCCAATCCAGCTCCATCTTCAGCTTGCCAATCTCGCTAAACAGCGTCTCTGGCTGCGAGTGTTCGGCAGCAGGCTTGGGGCCTCGCTTACCCTCAAACAGACTCTTCGCCTGCGCCTGAATCGCCTTCTTCCACTGACCCACCTGCACGGGGTGAATCCCATACGCCTGACCACTCTCGTTGATTGTCTGCACGCCTTTGAGTGCTTCAAGACCTACCTTTGCCTTGAGCTCTGCTGTGTGTACCTTGCGTTTCTTCTTCTCGCTCATTACCTGTTTCTCAGATCCTGGGGTACAGCTTAAATTACTGTCTGGAACCTGGGGTCCACTTTACGAATCAAGAGTCTGGCTATATGAGTGTTGCGGAATAATGCTGGCATTTGTCGCACCCTTCACGGGTTGTTTTTGATGCAACGTTAAGCTTAATCCGGTATGTGCTGATTGGAAAAGAGCCATCATCATGCCGCGAACAGCGACTGAGAACTCCCGCCTAAATGAAGTGTTGGAAAATCCAGAAAAGATAAACGCTTAAACTTTTTTGATCGCTGGGAATTGGTTGAGTGGTGTTTGTTGTCAACTAAACAAATACAAAGTGGCCTGGTTTGTGCTTTATTTTTTCCCCCTCCTGCCAGTATGGGGTTGTTGGCAGGGGTTTACAAGAAGTGAAAATCAACTAAGCGAGGATTTGACGATGCGTAAAATCAAGGTTTTTGTTGTATTTGTACTTTTTTTGGGGTGGGGTGCTTCAGCACAGGCAATACTGATTGATAATGGCGATGGAACGGTGACGGATACCAGCTCTGGTTTAATGTGGTTGAAAGACTCCACACTAAATCAAGGGGTTACGTGGGAGGCGGCAAATGCGTGGGCGGGTTCGGTGACTGTCGGTGGTTTTGATGACTGGCGGTTGGCGTCGGCGTTGGATAGCAATGGCCTGGCATGTACGGGGGCTAACTGTGTTGACACTGAATTTGGCTCTCTGTTTTATACTGCTTTGGGCAATATGGCGGACAGTTTAGTCAATAGCGACGTTTTTATTATTGATTTGGATCGTACATGGTTTTGGACCGCAACCAACTCAGGGCAGGCATGTGGTAATTTTGGCTGTGTAGATCTGCCGTATTATTTTCAGTTTGAGACCGGGCTGCAATCGGCCGGTTTGTGGGCGGTCAACCCTTTAAATACGTGGGCAGTTCGGAGCGTGACTGAACCACCTGTTTGGGCGCTTATGGGGTTGGGGTTGTTTTTGGTCGGCCGCCAGCGAGTTAAAAGGCAGCGGCTATAAAACGGTAAGGTGGCGGCCATGGGCGAGAAGTTTAAACCCCATGGCTGCTTTTACTTAAGTTCAACAGGTTTCATGGTTTACCCTGGTTTTTAAACGAAAACAGGTTAAAGAAGCTATCTTCAACGATGTATTCAAAAGAAAATAGCGCCTGATAGAAAACAGTTTTACCCGAGCCTGCAGACGCTTTCCTTCACCGCACTTGTCACTTATTTCCTGAGTTTAACGAAAGGCTTATATGGGTAGGCGCCGGGCATTTTTTGCCGTGGTGAATTCTGATTAGGGTGGTCACAAAACCAGCCATTGCTTAACTTAAGCATGCAAAAATTTAATGTGCTGAGAAGTAGGTAATCAGTTATCAGGCTGTGATAATACTGCCGCTTGATGTCAGCTAATTGACTTTTCCGTCAAGCTAATGCCGTTTTCAGGCAAAAAGCAGGATGTTTTGCACGCTAAGTATCATTCGGCTTTTCGCTCTATATAAATAATTGAATACAAATAAAATTTATTTATGCCCAACCTGGGCACGAATTACAAACTTACCTCGCTCGCCATCGAGCGTTTTGCATGAATATTTAAAAAATAAATAGGCCCCGCAGAACGGGGCTTCATGGTGCTTAAGACGGTTACCCGCTAAAGCCCCTTAAGTACCCTATCAACGACCCTGGCAGGCAGAGGGATGTAACCATCCTTGACGACAACTTCCTGGCCAATTTTAGACAGTACCATTTTGATGAATTCACGCTCTAATGGTGCCAAAGGCTTGTTTGGGTGCTTATTGACGTAGACATAAAGGAATCGTGACAGTGGGTAGGCTCCCGAAACTGCATTTTCAGCATTGGCTTCAATAAATGCTCGACCGGCTTTTTTGGCCAGTGGTACAGTTTTGACACTTGAGGTTTTGTAACCAATGCCTGAATAGCCAATGCCATTGATCGACGCTGAGACAGATTGCACCACGGAGGCTGAACCAGGCTGTTCGTTAACAGTGTTTTTGAAATCACCCTTACATAAGCCTTTCTTTTTGAAATAACCATAGGTGCCGGAAACTGAATTACGGCCATAAATCTGGATGTCCTGATTTTTCCAGTTACCTGCCATGCCCAGGTCGCCCCACTTGCTGATGTCTTTGTCATGCCTGCATTTTCGCGTGGAAGAAAAAATGGCGTCAATTTCAGGGATAGTCATGCCTGTGGTTGGGTTATCTTTATGGATGAAGATAGCCAGGGCATCAACAGCCACGGGAATGGCCGTTGGCTTATAGCCGTGGCGTTTTTCAAAAGATTCAATCTCTTTACTCTTCATTGGGCGGCTCATTGGGCCGATGTTTGAGGTGCCTTCAGTCAGGGCTGGTGGTGCGGTTGAGGAACCGGCTGCTTGAATCTGGATATTAACGTTAGGGTAGGCACGTTTGAATTCTTCCGCCCACAGGGTCATCAGGTTGGCTAGGGTATCTGAACCAACGCTGGAAAGATTGCCGGAAATGCCACTGGCAGGGCTGTAATCAGGCAGGTCGGCATCAAGTTTTGGTGCTGCCATGACGCTGGTGGAGGCTAGTACCAGGCCGGTGACCGCGGATAACATGATCTTACGAAGTTCCATTGGTGTTGCTCCTGCAATGTTTTAAATAATAAAAAATTAATTTCAATCTGAGAGCGATTATGAGGTTCATTTGTTACGCTTTTATGACAGTTTTCTGTTGTTGAATAATACTTTCTGTTGGAAAACGGCAGCGGAAGGTGCTGCCATGATTGACTTTGCTGGTGATATCCAGGCTGGCATTATGGCGTTCCAGTATGTGTTTAACGATGGCCAGCCCCAGACCTGTGCCGCCGATATCGCGTGAGCGGCCCACATCAACGCGAAAAAAACGTTCGGTGAGGCGGGGGATGTGTTGTGGCGGGATACCAATACCAGTATCTTGCACTTCAAAATGAGCGCCATTCTGATCTTGATACCAGCGCATTGTGACGCTGCCCTCTGTTGGGGTATAGCGCACGGCGTTAAAAACAAGGTTGGAAAAACAACTATAGAGTTCGCTCTGGGTCCCCAGCATTGTCAGCTCATCATCACACTCAAGGATAATGCTTTGTTGTTTTTTAGCCCCCAGTATTGCGGCCTCATCCTTGATTATATGCAATAGGTTGGGGACGGCGATTGCTTCGTGAGCCATTTGTTTGGAATCTTCATTTTCCAGGCGTGAAAGCATCAGCAGGTCATCGACAATGTGCTGCATGCGGCTGGATTGGCGGCGCATCATCTTGATGTTTTCTTGCCAATCTTGCAAAGACTCACCTGTTTCATCTTGCATGCTTTCCAAATAGCCGTGGATGACCGTTAGCGGGGTGCGCAGTTCGTGTGAAATATTGGAGATAAAATCACGCCGCATTTGTTCAAGCTGTTTCAGGCGGGTGACGTCCCGGGCAATCAGTAGTCGTTGATCCTGGCCATAAGGAATGATGCGAATGCTGAGGGTTTGCAGTTCGTTGGCAGGGGATGGTAGCTCTATAGGAGAGCTGTAGTTTTTAAGACTGATATAACGAATAAAGCCCGGGTGACGGATTAGGTTGCTGAGGTGCAGACCAATGTCTTTGGCCGGTTGTAACCCCAGCGCTTTCTGGGCGGCTTTGTTGATCCATTCGATTTGGTCGTAGCGATTCAATACCACTGTGGCATCGGGCATGGCGGCGGTGGACTCTCTGAAACGGGTGATGTATGTGGCCAGTTTTTTTTTACGGCTGCGATTTTGTTTTTGCAGCTGAAAAATACGCTCAAAAATGTCTGCCCAGATACCGCTGCCTTGCGGTGGGTAGGTTTTACCCGGTTTGTTGAGCCGCTTTTCCAGGCGCTTAATGTTGTTGAAGTGCCAGATGATATAACCAATACTGACAATCAGCAGGCAAATCAAGGTGTAGTCACTGATAAAACCAATGATCAGTGCCAGGCTGGTGAGCCAGATTAAACGCCAAATTTCTTTATTCCATGGAGACACTATTATTCCTAAGCTGACAAGCGATAGCCTACACCGCGTACTGTTTGTATCATACGGTCATACGCCATCGGTTCAAGTGCTTTTCGCAGTCTGCGGATGTGCACATCGACGGTGCGTTCTTCTATATAGACGTTGCTACCCCAAATGCGGTCGAGCAATTGGGCGCGGCTGAAGACTCGTTCAGGGTGAACCATCAGAAATTGTAGCAGTTTGAATTCGGTCGGGCCAAGGCTGATCTCAGCATTGTGGGCATGAACCCGGTGGCCTTTTTGATCCAGCGTCAAGCCGCTGATGCTGATAACGTCTTTGCTGTGGCTCGGGGAGGTTCGACGCAATACCGCATTGATTCGCGCCCCCAGCTCGCGCGGCGAGAAGGGTTTGGTGATGTAGTCATCGGCACCGGTATCGAGGCCACGAATTTTGTCGTCTTCCTCGCCACGGGCGGTGAGCATGATGATAGGAATGTCTTTGTAGCGTTCATCGCCTTTCAGGCGGCGGGCCAAGTCGATACCGTTGATATCGGGTAGCATCCAATCCAGCAGAATCAGGTCGGGGAAGATTTCGCCAAGTATTTTGAGGCCGGTCTGGCTGTCTTCGGCAGCGATAATGTTAAAGCCCTGGCGCTTTAGGGTGAACGAGACCATTTCCCGAACGCCGGATTCATCTTCGATGATTAATATGTTGACTGACATAAATTGACTTTCGCTGTTTTATATTTCAGATATTAGAAAACAGATGTGTGACAGGATTATGACAGATTGTTTCAGGGTGCAGGCACCGTCTTGTCAGATTGGGTTAAAACCCAGCTGACGGCAACGCCGACAATATAATAACGGCGGCTTTGCAGCAGGGGGCTGTTGTCGAAGGCCGTATTGTTGAGACTGTCGAGCCGGGCAAAAGCCGTCAATGAAAAATTGTTGATGTGCTGTTGCGCCCGCAAGGTGATTCGACTGCCATTGTAGCCACTGCGTCCTTTATAGGCGGCTCTGGCTGGGGTGGCATAGGCGGGGTCGACGCCATAAAAATAATCATGGTAATTGCTGTCTGCAAACATGGGGCCAATCGAGAGGCTGTATATCAGCCTGGTGACATGGGATTCACGGCTATATTCAATATAAGGTGCAAAGATCCAGCCTTGATAGGCCGAGTCACGACCGTCCACGGAATAAGCTGCCCGCAGTGGCAGATGTAACCACAATTTTTGGCCATTATGTTGGCCTTTATTCCAGAGCTGCAGGTCTAGCGACGGACCAAACTCGACACTGGGTTTTAAGTCGGGCATGCCTTGACGTGGGCCAGTTTGGTCACTGGGAACCGGCACACCACCCGCCAGACTGAAATTCAGCGCAATGTTTTTGCTGCGATAGAGTCGCCCATGCATGCCACTCCGGTCGATGTTGAGATAATCACCGCGATAAATAAGATAGGGGTAGGGCAGCAGATAGCTCCGCCCCGCATCACTGCCGCGGTAATAAGGCAGCTGCATGGCGGCGCTGCCAATGCCCAATTCCCACAGGGGCTTCTGTTGGGCCTGTGCTGGTGTGGCCAGACAGAACAGTAGCAGCAGACTGGTACGCCTAAAGGCGTTGTTGTAAAATGGGGTCAATTTTATCATTGATTAAATGTTGCCAATGTGGGCAGGCGTAAAATCTCAAAACTGTTGAAGCGTATTGCTGAGAAGCTTTAAGATGTAACGGTTTAAACGGGAATGCGGTAGCAGATCAAGGTGCATGCTCATGTCTTTCCAATGCCTGGTTTTCGGCGATAGCATTAATCGTTGCATAAATCTTCGCGCTACTTTAGGTGTCTCAATAGCCCAGCGCATTACCAATATATAGCGTATCTTTCATTTTCACGTAGAATCAAACTGAAGATACAACTGCCAACCATTGGCTCCGGGATTATACGCATTTTCATCAAATACTAATATTTTATTCTTATTTAGACCACATGTAGCGTGACAACAATCGGACAAAATTATGTCAAAACTTAAACAAATCCTTTTTGTACTCGCGCTTTTTTCTATTTCAATAAATGCATCCGCTTACACCCTTGAACTCAGCAAGGTAGAATTAGAACGTTATGCACAAGCCTATTTCCCGATCACCCAGCAAACGCCTTTTTCAAAGGTTCGCTATTCAAGCCCAGAGGTCGTATTAGATGAAAAAACCAATCGAATCGGCCTTGAAGTAACCGTTCATGCTGAAATACCCGGCATGATGGTCATCGCAGGGCGCGGACAGTTTGATGGCAAGCTGGAATACCGGCAGCAAAGCCATCAATTTTATCTTCATGACCCTAAACTCAATAATGTACGCTTTGCCAATAGCCATTATGAGCTGGCTAACAACCTTCAGCAGCTGGTCAATAGTATAAGTCAGCAAACACTGCCGATGATTTTTGTTTATGAACTAAAAGATCATGATTTGCGCCAGAAAATGGCAAGGAGTATTCTCAAATCAGCGACAGTCCAACAAGGTAAATTACACTTGGAGATGGAACTGCCTTTTTAAGTCCTTATTTAAATAATGATATACGGTGAAAATATGAGCTATAAATCGGCATTCATAACAGTCTTGGCTGTTGGTCTGACGACCCTGCTGATGCCGGGTTCTGCACTCGCCCTGGTACTGGCTGATATAAAAACGCATTCAACACTCAATCAACCCTTGCATGCCTCCATCCCCATTACAGCAACCAAAGCAGAATTAAGTTTTTTGCAAGTAGGTCTTGCTTCAAACAAGGTGTTTCTACGCACAGGTATTGAGCGTAAAAGAATATTAAATTCCTTAATTGTTGAATTAGTCAAAACAGGCCCATCAGCCTATATTAAAGTGACCTCAAAAAAATTGATTCGCGAGCCCTTGCTGGAATTCGTACTCTTTATTGATTCTGACAGTGGTCGTATTTTTCGCCGCTATTCGATATTTCTTTCACCTCGGTAAATATTTTAAAAACGCCATTACTTCCACCCCTCACACTGAGCCATGCTCAACCAGGCCCATGCCGGCGTCCTGTACCCGTTTAATTTTGTCACGCAGTTGCGCGGCTTCTTCAAATTCAAGATTCTGGGCGTGCTCATACATTTTCTGTTCAAGCTGTTTGACTTTCTTTTTTAGTTCAGCGGCTGGCATGGCAGCATATTCCAGGACTTCTTCTGCCACCTTGGCGTATTTTTTAGCATCACCACCGCGACTGGCATAGGCACCCTCCATCACGTCAGCGACTTTGCGGACGATGCTTTGCGGTGTAATGCCATGCGCTTTATTATGGGCGATTTGTTTGACACGGCGGCGTTCAGTTTCGTCCAATGCGCGTTTCATGGAGCCGGTAATTTTGTCCGCATACAAAATTGCCAAACCGCGCACATTGCGAGCAGCCCGGCCCATGGTCTGGATTAATGACCGCTCTGAGCGCAGGAAACCTTCTTTATCCGCATCGAGAATGGCGACTAATGATACCTCGGGAATATCCAGCCCTTCACGTAACAGGTTAATTCCCACCAGGACATCAAACACGCCCAGACGCAGGTCACGAATAATTTCAACACGCTCAACGGTGTCAATGTCGGAATGCAGGTAGCGTACTCTCACTCCGTGCTCAGTCAAATAATCAGTCAGGTCTTCGGCCATACGCTTGGTCAGGGTAGTCACCAGTACCCGCTCTCCTGCTGCGGCACGTTTGTTGGCTTCTGACAGCAAGTCATCCACCTGGGTGGCCACCGGACGAATCTCAACATCAGGGTCAATAAGACCGGTTGGGCGCACGACCATCTCGATCACCTTGTCGCTATGTTCCCCTTCGTATGCCCCTGGCGTTGCCGAGACATAGATTGATTGCGGCGCAATACGCTCAAACTCTTCAAATTTCATCGGCCGGTTATCCAGTGCCGAGGGCATACGAAAGCCGTATTCCACTAAGTTCTGTTTGCGTGAACGGTCACCTTTATACATACCACCAATCTGGGGAATGGTGACATGGCTTTCATCAATCACCAGAATGGCGTTATCTGGCAAGTAATCAAACAGCGTCGGTGGCGGCTCCCCCGGGTGACGGCCAGAAAGATAGCGGGAATAATTTTCAATGCCGGAGCAGTATCCCAGCTCCAATATCATTTCGATATCGAAAATCGTGCGCTGTTCTAACCGCTGTGCCTCCACTAATTTATCGTTATCGCGTAGATATTGCAGTCGTTGTTTTAATTCGGCTTTGATCAGGTCGATGGCATCAAGCAGGGTCTGCCGAGCAGTCACATAATGACTTTTAGGATAGATGGTCAGGCGCGGCACTCGGCGCAGTACCTCACCGGTAAGTGGATCAAAATAGGCCAGTGATTCCACCTCATCATCAAACAGCTCAATCCGCACTGCTTCACTATTCGATTCCGCCGGATAAACATCAATCACATCACCGCGTACCCGATAGGTGGCACGCGATAGCTCGACATCGTTACGGGTGTATTGCAGTTCAGCCAGACGTTGCAATATCTGGCGTTGGTCAATGCTGCCCCCTTTTACCATGTGCAATACCATACTCAGGTAGGAGCGCGGGTCACCCAGGCCATAGATGCAAGAAACCGAAGAGACAATAATCGTGTCTTTACGTTCAAGGATGGCTTTGGTTGCTGACAGCCGCATCTGTTCGATATGTTCATTAATAGAAGAGTCCTTCTCGATGAAGGTATCAGATGACGGCACATAGGCTTCGGGCTGATAGTAGTCGTAATAGGAAACAAAATACTCCACCGCATTATTAGGAAAAAAGTCTTTCATCTCACCATATAGCTGCGCCGCCAAGGTCTTGTTGGGGGCCAGAATCAAGGCCGGCCGCTGCACCGCCTGTATCACATTGGCGATGCTAAAGGTCTTGCCTGAGCCAGTCACCCCCAACAATACCTGATGCATCAGACCATCTTGCAGGCCTTCCACCATCGCGGCAATGGCACTTGGCTGATCACCAGCCGGTTGAAAGGGTGAATTAATTGTAAAAGGCTTGCTCATAGGGATTCTGCAATGCGGTTTAATCGAGTAATATTAACATTTAGCACCTGATAAATAATCCTTTACATAAAACATAGGAAATTATTGGGTGAAAATTTACCCAAATTTACCGGGTTAAACATACTTAAAGCATGCTGCGAGGGCCTGATGAGCAAAAACTTCCGTCTTTCTGAACGTGTCCAGAATATCAAGTCATCGCCAACGTTAGTTATTTCTGCCCGTGCCAAAGCGTTACGAGCCGCAGGAAAAGACATTATTGGTCTGGGGGCCGGCGAACCCGATTTTGACACGCCCCTCCACATCAAGGCTGCGGCGATTGAAGCGATCAACAATGGTTTCACCAAGTATACCGCCGTCGATGGCACCCCAGAGCTGAAACATGCCATTATTACCAAGTTCAAACGTGACAATGATTTTGACTACAACGCCGAGCAGGTGCTGGTTTCTTGCGGTGGCAAACAGAGCTTTTTCAATCTGACCCAGGCCATTCTTAATCCTGGTGATGAGGTGGTCATCCTGGCACCCTACTGGGTTTCGTATCCGGACATAGTGATTCTTGCTGGCGGCAGCCCGGTGGTGGTTGAAGCGGGTATTGAACAGGGGTTTAAGATTACCCCAGAGCAACTGGAAGATGTCATTACCCATGACACCCGTTTGTTTGTCATCAACAGTCCCTCCAACCCTACTGGTGTCGCTTACACCCAGGCCGAATTGCAAGCACTGGGTGAGGTGCTGCGTCGCTATCCACAAGTGGTGATCGCAACAGATGACATGTATGAGCACATTCTCTGGGCAGATGAACCATTCAGCAACATCCTCAATGCCTGTCCTGATTTGTACGACCGGATTATTCTTCTGAATGGTGTATCAAAAGCCTATTCCATGACCGGCTGGCGCATTGGTTACGCCGCCGGGCCCAAGCCGTTAATCCAGGCCATGAAAAAAATTCAGTCACAAAGTACATCTAACCCGACCTCTATTTCACAGGTCGCCGCACAAGCTGCCCTGGAAGGTGATCAGGCCTGTATTGGCGAAATGCTCAAAGCCTTCAAACAGCGCCATGACTTTGTTGTCAAAGAACTCAACACCATGCATGGCGTGCAATGCATTGAATCACAGGGCACGTTCTACGCCTTTCCTTCCATGCACGGCGTTATCAACTGTCATAGTGAGGCTCAGGATGATGTTGCCTTGGCTGATTTTTTCTTGAATGAAGCCAAGGTGGCACTGGTTCCAGGCTCTGCCTTTGGCGCTCCGGGCTATATGCGTTTATCATATGCCACCAGCATGGAAAACCTTGCTGAAGCACTCAGGCGTATTCAGGCTGTCCTGGGCACTGATTAAGACTGCAGGGAGCTAGAACCATGAAACATCACGATACTTGGCACACTAAAAACAAAGCGTCATATGGTTTTACGCTGGTTGAAGTTCTGGTGGTCTTATCAATATCGGCGGTTATTGTGGGCATTGCCACCCCCTCCTTTATGAGTATTATTGCCAATAACCGTGTCGCTATGGCGAGTAACGAGCTGGTAGCCACCCTGAATCTTGCCAAAGCTGAGGCCGTGCGCTCCGGCATGACCACCACATTGTGTGTCAGCCAAAACGCTAGTCAGTGCAGCAATGCCAATGCAGTCAACTGGAACGATGGCTTGATACTGTTTCAGGATAACGACAACAGCAGCAATGTCAGTAATAACGAAAGAATTATCAAAGTCATGCCCGCCAGTGACGACAGCCTTCAGTTTGCCTATATCGTGAACAACATAAAAACAATCAACTTTAGAGCCAATGGCCGAATAAACCTAAACGGTCACTTTTGTTTTAAAAATACTCATGAAGGAAACAATAGCCGCTCAGTGATATTCACTCAAGCGGGCCGAATTCGTACTGAAAAAGCCTCATATGGCTGCTAGTTATTCCCGGCTAGACGTTTGCTGTGTCATTCTATCCGAAGTATTTAACGTCGAATGAAAAATCACTCATCCCGGTGGCCACTGCATGTTACGTCCACCCAATACATGTAGATGAATATGAAAAACCGTCTGGCCTGCCCCAGCATTACAGTTCATCACAGTACGAAAACCATTGTCAGCAATGCCATCTTGTTTCGCTACCTGTTTGGCCGCTAAATAGAGTTTGCCCACCAGTCCAGCATCATCATCATTTAAATCATTAATCGTGGCGATATGCCTTTTTGGGATGACCAGAACATGCGTGGGTGCCTGAGCATTAATGTCTCGGAATGCCAGCACCTCATCATTTTCATAAACAGTATCGGGCTGTATTTCACCGCTGACCATTTTGCAAAACAAACAATCACTCATATCGTTCTCCTATTCTCTATCGACTGACGATATTATAATATCGTCTCAGGCAAGCATTAATCGGTGCATAAATTTTCGCGCTACTTTAGGTGTCCCAATAGCTCAGCACATTACCAATATATAGCGTATCTTTCATTAAAAAACTACCGGTTACATAGGCGTTATGCCTCTTAAAAATTAAGTTATGGAGAAATAATTGAGCTTTAAAAGTCACTTTGCGCTCATGTCCGCTTATAATCGCCGAATGAACCATCAAGTTTATGATGTGTCATCGCATCTAACAAAAGAAGAGTTAGAGAAAAATTTAGGAGCCTTTTTTGGCTCAGTAATCGGTACGCTAAATCATATATTAGTCGGTGACTTATTGTGGTTGTCTCGATTTAAAACTCATTCAAGTAAATATTTATCATTAAATTCTCTTGGTGAATACCCAAAATCTATAAGGTTAAATGAAAAGCTATACACAGAGTTTTCAAGCCTTCATAATGCAAGAAAAACACTTGATGAAATTATATGCAAATGGGCAGAAGTCCGTATCCATGACATTTGATACTCGCCAGCTTAAAACTTTTCGTGAATGCCAATCCATAATAGCCACGAGATAGGCGAAACCTCTCGCCATCGGCAAATAAGTAATGTCTGTGCACCAAACCT
>JAJRWO010000087.1 GCA_024276775.1 Gammaproteobacteria bacterium
ATCGGGTTCGGCGTAGGCGGCGTACACGGCGTCCAGTTTTTCCTGTGCCGATGATAAATCGCCCAGAGCTTCTTCTACGTTGCCACGTACGTCTTTACTTTCATCCAGTTCAGGCTCTTGTGACAGGTAACCGATTTTGATACCGGTCTGTGGCCGGGCTTCGCCGATGATGTCGGTATCGATACCCGCCATGATGCGCAGCAGGGTGGACTTACCGGAACCGTTGAGGCCCAGTACGCCGATCTTTGCGCCGGGGAAAAAGGAAAGGTGGATATCGCGGAGGATCTCGCGTTTGGGCGGGACGACTTTGCCTACACCATTCATAGTAAAAACGTATTGTGCCATTGTGTGTTCTCGATGAAAAAAGGGTCGTCTACGGTAAGAGAACTTTCACGGCGTGTAAACCCGTGTAGGAAAGACGGTTTAAGGTTTAGGGGAGGGCGAGTCGCTAATACACCGTCAAGATTATTTTGGCATGTTCAGTTGATCTGTCAATGCTCATGGCACAGCAGGTGCTTTAGGCGAGAGGCATATGCTGCCATGGGTGCTGACAGATCAACCCTTCGGGCGGCTCCGCCGCTGCGTTATTGTTTTCGGCAAGGGTTACGATCATTGCTTGCAAACAGTGCCTTGTTGCAAAGCGCCGATGTAACGCTGAGCCCGTCAAAATAACCTTGACTGTGTGCTAGTGGTTTTAATGGGTCTACTGCCTTGGCACGAAATTTTCGATGGACGCTACTCATCAGGAGAATGACATGAACAGAGCATCGATCCCCAACCTTATTTCCATTGCCGCCGTATTGTTACTGTTGTCGCTGTCCCTGCGAGCAGCGGATGTGACCCCTTCGCATGTGTTTCAGGTCGTTGATAATATCCATAATGAGCTGGCGCTGTTGCACCAAGCCAATCATTCCACGCCGCAGGTCAGTGAGCATAGTATGAGTACGCGCCGCCCCCGACATGTGTTTCAGAAGGGGCGCGAGGTGTTGCTGAAGGTACAGTCTTTGCGCCAGCTCAATGGCTTGGCGGTGAGCGCGGTGCCGCCGTTTCCCACTACCGAGATTACTCCCGGCAATGTGCGCCGGATCATGGATCAAATTCTCAGGGATTTGCAGGGTTTGCGCCCGGTGCTGGGGGTGAGGCAGGACGCCGTTGTCGCACCGCTGCCCTCGGGCAAGACTCCCACTGATGTCTATATCAATATCGATAAGGCCGGGCAGGCAGTGGATAGCCTGGGTATTCCCGCAGTGGTGCCCAACGACGTGTATCGCATGGTGGCGACGTTGGTTAACGAGGTGCGGCTGGTGGTGAAAGTCACCGGCGGTAATGCAGATATGCCCATGAAGACGGGCAGCAAACGTAAAAAACCCAAACATGTCTATGCCGAGCTTTACCATTTTCTGGAGGATCTTCAGGCGGCCTGCGTTAAAAAGTCCGCTTATTGCCTGCCTGGTGATCTGGTGTTGCCCACCCGTCCATCGGGCCGCATTAAACCGGCGCAGGTGCTGGATGTTGTTAACAATGCCCTTGCCGAGATGGGTGCGTTGAAAGTGAAATTGGGCGTCAATAGCCCCACCCAGCTGGCGGAGGCGGTATCGGGCAAAACTCCGTCCGATGTGTTTGATGCTACGGTTACCGCGCGCGCCCTGGTGTCTGCCTTGTAAAAAGGCATTTGTGCTGTATTCAAATTAAGGAGTAGCAAGGATGCAAGATACAACAAAAAGCATGTCCTCCCTGCCCAAACTACGTGGCGTTACTCTCAAGATTACCTTGCTGATGGTAATACCTATCGTGCTGGTGGCGATGATCACGGTGTACGCTATTAATGCCACCACCGCGACTTTTTATGCTAGTGCAGCCCAGCGTCTGGCACTGGATGCCTCCAATGACAAGGCGCTGAACGTAAAGGATCAGATGCTCAGTATTACCAATGCAGGCAATACCCTGCTGACCCGGTTGCAAGGCCTGCTTATGGAGGAGGAAATCGAGTTGGTGGGTGAGGTCAATAGTGCACGCGACGAATTCAGCAAGGAACTGGATCGTTTTGTCTCCGGACTGGGAATACTGGGGAGTACTCTCGCGAAGTTGGGTTTTCTTGAAGTCGTTGATGTTGCGGTGCCGGAGCTATCCGGGGCGGCAGGCGAAACGGGCACGCCGCCCACAGATGCACAAAAACTGCGGGCTCTGCGGGTCTCCAATACCCAGTCTCTGACCTTGCTCACCGGTTTGGGTAACAAGCTCAAACAGCTGTTTGCGTTGTTCGTCAAGTCTAATGACGGCACGCTACACTTGGCGCAACAGGATAACTTTGAGGCGGCGATCAACAACTTTGTTTATGAAGATCAGGCGCGCAGTAAAGCGACAAATGATTTGGTAAAGAAGATGTCCGTGGTGTTGACCGGGCTTATCGAAGACATAAACAAGACCCGCTATACCTTGTTAGATCTGCAAGAACAGCAAAGAGAGCAGGCACTGGCGAACAATAAAATATTCGTCTATCTGGTGCTGTTGCTGGGTGCGCTGTTGATTGCGGTCGGGGCGGTGTTTTTTGCCTCACGTCAATTCGCCAGCCCATTGCAAAGACTGGCGAAAATCATGCGTGATACCGAATCAAACAGTGACTTGACCATGCGCAGCGATATCACGGCAAATGATGAAATGGGGGAAATGGCTTATGCTTTCAATGCCATGCTGGAAAAATTTGAAATGCTGATTCAAAAAGTTGCCCGTTCAGCAACACAATTGTCAACGGATTCTGCAGGAGTTTCTGCTGTGACCAGGGTCAGCACAGGCAATCTTGATAAACAGTGCATGGAAATTAATCAAGTGGCAACGGCGATTAATCAAATGACGGCTACGGTGCGGGAGGTCGCATGTAGCGCCCAATCGGCAGCGAATGCTGCTACAGATGCCGATAAAGAGACTCGCAATGGCACGGAGGTTGTCAACAAAACGACATCGGCCATAGAAAAATTGTTCCAGGATGTCGAGAGTGCCACAGTGGTGATTCATACTGTGGAAGAAGACTGTGAAAACATTGGTAGTGTGCTTGACGTGATCAAGAATATTGCCGAGCAAACCAACCTGTTGGCATTGAATGCCGCTATTGAGGCCGCACGCGCTGGCGAGCAGGGTCGCGGTTTTGCGGTGGTCGCCGATGAGGTGCGCACCCTGGCGAGCCGTACTCAGGAATCCACCGCTGAGATTGAGGTCATGATCGACAAGCTGCAAAGCGGCTCTAAACATGCAGTTACCGTGATGGACCGGGGGCGTCATCAAACACAACAAGTGACGGAAATGGCGCGCGATGCAGGTCAGTCGCTGGAGGCCATTGCCGCTGCGGTGAGTATCATCAATGACATGAACATCCAAATCGCCAGTGCGGCAGAACAACAGAGCGCTGTATCAGAAGAGATCAATCAAAATATCATTAATATCAGTCAGCTTTCCAGCGAAACATCAGGAGGTGTCGAGCATGCTAATAATGCCAGTGCTGACTTGGCCCAACTGGCCAGTTTTTTACACGATTTAGTCAGTAAATTTAAAGTCAAACAGTAGATATACCCGTGGCGTTTGGGATTTAGGTGTCAATGAATCCGAAGAGGGTCAGCCATCGATACTGACTTGCTTTTCTGTTTTTAATCCGGTCATTCTGTAAGTTGACCACTTCTTCCGTGCAACTGCCGTAAAAGAACCGCCCTCAATTGCCCGCGACGCTATCACCAAAATATGCGTTATGCGGATTCTGCGTGAACGCAATATACTGCGTGCTCATCACATGAATTTATGAAATATCCGGCTTAAGAAAGGAAGGGCGCTGATGGTTGACAATAATTTCGAAAATACGAGCGAAGCATTGCACAGCCTTGCTGATTTTGTGCGCTGGGGCACGAGCCGGTTTCGGGAGGCAGAACTGTACTTTGGTCACGGTACCGATAACGCGCTGGACGAGGCTTTTTATCTGGTGATCCATGCCCTACATTTACCCCATGACATCCCTCCGTACATGTTGCAAACACGCTTGACATGCACCGAGCGTGCAACTGTGCTGGCGGTATTGCAACGGCGTATCGAAACTCGCTTGCCTGCACCGTATCTTACGCACGAAGCCTGGTTTGCCGGATTGCCGTTTTATGTGGATGAGCGGGTACTGATTCCGCGCTCGCCCATTGCCGAGCTGATCGAAGCGGGTTTTGAGCCCTGGGTGGATGCCACAAAAGTGACCCGCATTCTTGACCTGTGTACAGGGGGTGGTTGTATCGCCATCGCCAGCGCACGGGTATTTCCTTTTGCGCAAGTGGACGCCACGGATTTGTCTGCTGATGCCTTGGCCGTGGCAGAGAAAAATGTGCAAA
>JAJRWO010000088.1 GCA_024276775.1 Gammaproteobacteria bacterium
AATCAGGCTATTGCCGCAACCTGGCCTAGCCAATTTTACTCTACTTTCAGATTTACTTATAGACACTAGCCAATCAATCAAGTTCCAAACCTAAGTTGTGTGTTTTAAAAACCACAATTAAGGACTATTGATTTCCCCTAAGTTATTGATCTTAATATCTTATAAGGATTTTTATTATTTTAAGTAATTTTCAAGGCCAGCTATTATAGCTGTTTTAGGCACACTTACATACAAACTTATCGACTGTTTACGGAGGATTTCATTTTTACATTCCTGCTCACAATAAAAACCCCGGGCATAGCCGGGGTTTTGTTTCCTTGTTAATGTCGTTAGCCAGGGTTTATTGGAAGACCTCCACGAAAGACATCATGCCGGTATCTGCATGTTCAAGGATGTGACAATGAAACTGCCAGCCACCTGAGCGTCCCCGTTTGCCGATACTGAGGTCGGCATTTTCAATCACGGCCATGCCGCCATTGGCTTCGATATCGTCAGCGGTAAGACCTTCAGCGGGCGAGAAGTTAATGGCAATTTTGACAATTGACACGGAACCCGTCGGGCCATTACGGGCAGGCAGGTTGACCATGTCAACATTTTCCAATGGTGGTGCGGGGACTACTTTCAAGACGTTGCCATCTTCATCTTTGTAGATGGTTTCTAGTACTTGGAAGAAGAAGCCGTGTAGATGGAAAGGGTGATCACCGCCGGTCATATTAACAAGGTTCCATACTTGAGTTTCGCCGACCTGCGCGTCAGGAGCATCATCGGTGGTGACTTCGTCAGCGGTTTTGCCGTTAATCAGAAATTTGATTGTGCCATCAGCCATGGGCATGGTGTGGCCAAATCTGAGTGTGGTCTCAGCGGCAGCGCTGATGTCTATAGGCTCGATGGTGCGTAGATGTTTAGGTAGTTTGAGTTTTTTTGCATGTTTGTGGCCTTTTTTGAACACCAGGCGCATCAGTGGGATGTCGGGATAATTACCGTCCATCTCGTCATCTCCCATTATCACCATGCCGTTATTCATGATGTCAATGCTATGACGACCACGTTTGGTGTCTTTCCAATACACGATTAACTCAGTGCCAGGCTTACCCTTGGGAATAAACATAATGTCAGCGCGTTGACCGGGCACAAGCAGTACGTCGTCCATATCCTTGATGGGTGTTTCCAGTAGCCCGCCATCGCCACCGATGCGGGTTAGTTTATGGCCAGGTACGGCAACACGCATGAAGCGTGTGTTGGCGACATTGACCATCCGCCAGCGAATAGGCTGACCTGATTTGACGCGCATAGTGGGCATCTGGCGACCGTTGACCAGCAGGGTATTGCCGGTACGGCCATTAATTTTTTTCAGCAAAACTTCTTCTGGGGTGCCTGTGAATGCTGCTTCGATTTGGCCGTTTTCATCAAGCAGCACATCATCCAGTACCAGTATTCTCTGTTTGGTTTTGCGAATGCGTTTATGAATGTCGCGTTTTTTCTCGGATACCAACAGAGCGCCTGCCAGGCCCTTTTCTACCTGTTCGTTGGAACGAACATGGGGATGATACCAAAATAATGAAGCTTCTTTCAGCTCGTATTTGTAAGTGAATGTCTCACCGGGTTGCACAGGGTTTTGCGCGACAGATGCGCCGCCCATGTCTGCCGGCAGACGCAAACCATGCCAATGAATAGTCGTCGGTTCAGACAGGTTGTTGGTAAAATGGATGATTAGGGTGTCGCCCACCGTGCCGCGAATCAGCGGCCCCGGTACAGTGCCGTTGTAAGAGTAAACCTTGGATGTGGAATACCCTGAATCATCTCGACATAGTCTTCGCGTGCTTCAAGGTTGATCTCCACAATGTGTGGGTCAGGGTTGACATCTTCCAGCAATTGCAAACCGAAGGCTTCGGCCCGGGTGCGTTTGCTGAAACGTTTGTCGTGATGCTTGTCGTGATATTTTTGTTGATGCTGTTTTTCGTGATGACCATCATGTGGCTCGCCATTGTTAGCACTGGCAAGTGGTAACGCGAGGGTAAAGCAGAGTGATGCTGCGATAACTGATACTTTCATATTGCGGTGTTTCCTTGTTTTTATAATACCCGCCGTTGTATCGGCAGCGCCGACAATATCTATAATTCGATAGGTGCGTGGAGATCCTGGAAATAAAAATTGAGCCTCTTGCAAGGCTTTATTTCCTTTTTTATTTGAATAGAAATTATCCTGACTCGCGATGTGAATGTACTTCATCATTATTTTGCATTCATCAATAGTTGTTGTGATTGTGGATCAACAAGATATCTCGACTCTTCATAAACTGCGCCAGATTCCAATGGTGGCTTGTTACAAGGCTTAAAGGGGGGTTCAAGGGCGCTTGGAATCATGATGCCTCCTTTGGGATAAGCCATTTACATTGACACCCTGATAGAGCACCGCTATTCTTGGTCTGTATTTTGGTCAACTATAATTTAGGTTAGCAGTATGAAAACACTCCCATTATCAGAGGTCAAGATGAAACTCAGCGCCCTGGTCGAGGCGGTCAGGATGACTGATGAGGAGGTTGTGATTACCAAAAATGGCTATCCGGCTGCGATTTTGGTCAGTCCGGATGAGTTCGAGGGTTGGCGGGAGACAATCGCCATTCACGATAATAAGGATCTGTTTGATGAGATTAAAGCGGGATTAGCGGAGCTCAAGAAAAAACC
>JAJRWO010000089.1 GCA_024276775.1 Gammaproteobacteria bacterium
CACCCAACTAACAGGTGCCATAGCCCGTACCTGAGCCTGGCTCACCTCTACTGGTACAGCCCGAGGGGGTTTTTGGGCCCAGCCTTCAGCCGCACCAAACATCAATAAGGCCAATAACCAGCGACCGAAAGTTCGTTTACCACAATTATTCAACAACTTTTCTCCTTTAGTACTCAATAAGTTTTTTAGCCACAAATAGCTTATTATGTGAGCCACAAAATATCGTATCTGACAACAATAATGGCATCACCCAGAAGCAGTAATCCAATGTGTATTTGAGGTTTAATTCACATTATTTTAACGCGGTTTTAATTTAATACCCCAGACAATTTTTAATACTAAAAATCAATCAGTTGGTGTTGTTTCAGCGCTCAAATACAACGCCAGGAATGAACAGAGTTGCATTTAATTTCGTCAGTATTTGATTTAATGTTATAGCATGTCTGGAAACTGTCCGAGTTATTGTTAATTCATACGCATAGATAACGCGTCAACGCAGCTCATATAGTGCTCGACCCGAAATTACATTTAATTAGCAGAAATGCCGATATAATTAGAGCGAAACACCCAGTAACAGGCAAAATAGCAGGCTCAAGGATAGAGAGGACAGATGATTAAGTTAAGTATTCCGGAACGCAACAACAATCCAAACATTACTATTCATCCGGGAGTCGCACAAATCAGGGCCAAGCTTGACCACTTACCGCTGGCCAATGCCCGTGAAAGCTGTATACAAATTCATGCGCTACTCAAACCTCTCAACCGGGCACCACTTGATCTCAATACACGCAGCAAGATTATAGGAATGATCCTGCCCCTGCTGGAAGACCTGACTAGCAGCCTCCGTACAACTTACATGAACGCACCGCTACCGCTGGCAGAAAAACTAACGCGTAACGCCTTGATCATAAACACCCTGCAAACTGAAGTCAGCTATACCTACAAAATCATTGTTCAGGATCTACTGGAAGATCAAGCGGCCACTGCAACGGGTTACGTACAATTGCCGCAGGCCATCTATTACGCGATGAGCTTTTTAGCTCGGCAGCTGGTCGACACCTATGCCCTCTATTCTGACGAACCCAAGCACATCTGGGGGGAACTTAATCAACTATACTTATTCGCCGAAAAACAGCAACTACAAGACATTGAACTAAACCCCACCAATGCCACTGATGAACCCAAGCCTGCCACCATTACCAATATCTACCGGCGCATTGTACTGCTCTCGCTGGCCAATCCTTACCACCTGATGCAAGGCGAGGCAGTAAAAATGTTCAAGCGTCTGATCGACTGGGCTCCCAACTGCAACATCATTCCACATGGTAACAAACCCGTGCCGGAAGGCCAGTTATTCGTTGACCTGAAAATGGACGCTCCACCACTGTATGCTCCCAACACAGCCAACAAAATACGACCCAAGGAAGGCCGTCTGCTTGAAATCAACAGCATTCTCGACCAGCTCAACAATGAAATTCGTGTCTTGGCAACACATAGCAACAAAACAGCTCGTCGTAATCTGGCAAAGCGCATGGAACGCGACATGTACTTTCGCTGGTCTGAAAGCTGGGGCATCCGCCGCGAACGCATGAGTCACCGCAACCCAACCCAGATACCCGCACAGGCAATCTGCAGCCTGACACTAGCCCATCACTTCATCAGCGGTGGCAAATACTTTAAGCCCGAAGAAAGTGAAGTAGACGTGCAAAACCACGGTGCCCTAAGCCTTGATAACAATAGCTATGACTCACTGTCGTTAACCCCTGAAGAGCACGCACCCTGGATGCAGGAAAATAATGCCCTAACCCTAAACACACACATCGAAAAACCACGCCAATCCAGCTTTGAAAACAATGAAGGCGCAAGCCAAAAAGACATTTGGGTTAAAGTTTTTGCCACCTCCGTCCATGCTGTGGAAGAACTAATGGGCCAGAAAAAAGTAGAATACAACACCTACGACTGCCAAATCATCAACACCAACCAAGGCGGTTACGGCCTGACCTGTGCAGACAGAATCACACCATCAGCTCACTCAGGCGAGCTGCTGGCCACTAGAACCGGACAATACAATGAAGGCTGGTCCATTGGCACAATCCGCTGGATGAAAATCTCAAGCAATGGCAACATCAACATGGGCGTCCGCATCATCGCTGAAGACGCCCAGGCGATTGCCACTAAAGCCGTTTCAGGCATTGGTACCGGTAGCGAATACTTCCGCGCCCTGTTAGCGCCTGATCTTGACCCTGAGCAATACCCAACGACATTAATTACACCCGCGGCTGTTTATGATATTGGCTCCGTTATTATATTGAACCTTGGTGATCGTATCCTTTACGCCAAACTCATGCGGCAACTTGAATCGACCAGTACCTACTCCCAGTATCAGTTTGAGCTGGTCAAACCGCCCAAGGAGACCGCTAGCGATAGTCAAAAATAACGAACATCGCCCGATTATTTAAATAACAACAAGGTGAATTAACACATGCCATTACTGAAAACCGATGACCCAATGTACCAACTGCTTCGTGACGGCGACATCAAAACCTTCAATAGCAAAAAAGAAGAAGGTGCCAAGGTAGATCTATCCAATTGTGACTTTCGCAACGTTGACCTGAAAGGCCTGGACGCTGCCGGTGTCGATTTTAGTGGCTGCTATTTTCGCCAGGCAGATATTAGAGGCGTGGACTTCAGTGAAACGAATCTCCGAGGCGCTAGCATCAATGGTTCAAAGGTCTCCGGTGCCTACTTTCCCAAACAGCTAAGCGCCCTGGAAATTGAGCTGTCCCTGGTTCATGGCACCCGCATGCGCTACGATGAAAAGGCTTAGCTAATCCGTCCTCTCAGCCTTGGCAACACATCAGTACGAAGCAAGGCAGCCAGAAAACTCAGCTCAGGCTGCTGTTCAGAAACCTCGACGATATAAGCCAATGTTCTTGGGATATCTGCTAAATAGCCCGGCTTGCCATCGCGAATATTAAGCCGGGCAAAAATACCGGTCGCCTTCAGATGTCGCTGCACACCCATGCAGTCAAACCAGACCTGCAATTGGGCATAATCAACATCCATCGCCAAACCGGCTGCTTGTATTTGACGAAGATAATTCGCCAACCAGGCCTCCACCTGTTGACGTGGCCAACTGATATAACAATCTTTCAACAGAGACACCAAATCATAGGTCAGCGGCCCCAGCACAGCATCCTGAAAGTCAAGCACACCAGGGTTAGCCAACGCTGTTCGCATTAGATTTCGAGAATGATAATCCCGATGTACCCACACCTGTGGTTGCGCTAACGCCTGTTGCGCCAACCAAACGAAAACTTTATCCAGCGCATCTGCCTGTTCATTATTCAATTGAATTCCCAGCTGTTGAGCCAACAACCAATCTTTAAACAGACGCATCTCGGTCATCAACAAATCGAAGTCATAGACAGGTAAGACCACCTTACTAGCCACCGCCCGCACTTGCATATTAACCAGGGCAGTGATTGCGTCTGCATATAAAACATCAACACTATCATCATCGAGCAGCGGCAAATACTGTTCGCTGCCCAGATCCGATAACAATAAAAAACCCTGCCGTAAATCTTTCGCCAACACCTGCGGCACATTCAAACCAAAACTGGCTAGAGCAACAGATATTTTTATAAATGGCTCACAGTCTTCCTTGTCCGGCGGCGCATCCATAATCACAAAACTTTTTGGGCCATGCTGAACACGAAAATAACGTCGAAAACTGGCATCACTTGATGCTGGACTCAGATCAGCATCAGCAATACTCAGCACCTCTTCAACCCAAACCTTCAACTGCTTAAATCTTTGATCCATTTTTTCAATCACTCAAACACTAGCGGCACACCTTACGACACTGCCGGCGACAATAATTTCGCAGATCATCTGCAACCAAATAAAAACAAGGCAGCGCCAATAAAATAAGCAGCGTTGCAAACAATAAACCAAAACCCAGACTAATCGCCATTGGCGATAGAAATTCCGCTTGCCCTGTCGCAAAAAATATTAATGGCGAGACACCGAGAAAAGTTGTAATACTGGTTAATAAAATCGGCCGTATTCTGACACACCCAGCCTCAATCATGGCATCAAATCTATCCCAGCCATCGTTGCGTTTACGTTTCATAAAATCGATCAGGATCAGAGAATCGTTAACCACAATTCCTGACAAGGCTAAAAAACCAAGCATGGATAGGAACTGTAAGTTTTCACCCAGCAATAAGTGACCAGCCACCACACCGATAAAACCAAACGGAATGGCAAACATCACCACAAACGGTTCAAATAGTGAGCGAAACAACAATGCTAAAATAAAAAATATCACCGTCAATGCAATCACCAGCGCCCGTAACATATCACGCATCGATTCACTTGCTTCTTTCTTTTCACCCAAAAAAATCAAACTATCATCATGTTCATTTTTTGAAAATTTCTGCCGAACTCGTTCTGTCACTGCCAGTGGTGTTGTAATATTGTCATCCACCTCAGCTGTTACTGTCACCAGGCGGCGCAGGTCACGGCGTTTAATATTTTCGACACCGCGTGTTATTTTAATATCGGCAACATCAGATAAAATAACAACCTGGCCAGCAGATAACACCAGCGGTAGCTTTTCAAATATTTTTAATTGTTGTCGCACAGCATCTTTATAAATCAATCTAACAGGAATACGTTCATTCCCCCAAGTAACGTGGGCAACCTCTTCCCCCTGAAAACCACGTCGCACCGCATCCGCCAATTGCCATTGCGTCAAACCCAGTTGACGACCACGCTCATTGAGTTGATATTGATATTCCAGCTTGCCGGCCTCCATGTCTGTGCGAACATCATAAACGCCAGGCGTCTTCTTCAAGAAGGCGGCAATCGCTTCACCACGCGACATCAGGCCCTCGATTTTTTTGCCCTGCACACCAACCTCAATATCCGCCCCCGATGGCCCTCCTTGAGGTCGTAAAATCGAAAGCTTATCAATACCCACCTCGGCCAGCAAACGCTGCCTCAATTCATTAATCACATCGCCGGTGGCACGTTTACGTTCACCCTGCCAGGAAAAGCTCAAACTCACCACCGGGGTAATAAATGTTTCGATAAAGCCCTGCGGTTTTTGTTTTTTCAAATCAACAATAAATTGAATATGTTTACTGCCAAAGCGCACCGTATTGAAATCAATAAAGCTCACACCAACATTGGTCAGCAGACTTTTCAATTCATCGTCTTTGATCACATCGGCAAACACATCCTCCAAGCGACTGGCCAGGCGTGAACTCTCTTTCAGACTATAGGTGTTCGGGGTTTCAATATTGACGAAAAACTGCCCTGTTTCGACACTGCCAAACAATTGAAACGGCACCCGGGTCACCGCAATCACCACTGCAATCACCAATACACCAATAGTTGCCAGGCTCACCAAATAACGATTCACCACCGCCCAGCTCAAAAGCTTTGAATATTTATCAACCAGGCGCTGCCACTGACCCGCACTCTTTTTTTTGCCACGATCAAGCCGCAAAAACTCACTGGCATGCGATGGCAGCACCGCAAATGCCTCCCACAACGATCCCAGTAAGGCAAAACCTACCACCACCGGAATCACCGCCACAAATGCCCCCATGGTGCCGCTGATGGCAAATACCGGCAGAAAGGCGGCAATGGTTGTCGCTGTGGATGCAATCACCGGTGCCATGACTTCACGGCTGCCAATCAAGGCGG
Organism: Gammaproteobacteria bacterium; assembly: GCA_024276775.1. Lineage (GTDB taxonomy): Bacteria > Pseudomonadota > Gammaproteobacteria > Tenderiales > Tenderiaceae > Tenderia. The sequence goes on from JAJRWO010000089.1 coordinate 5,719, forward strand.
CATCACGTGGCGATTTGCCCAGTTCCATGTGGCGGTAGATATTTTCGGTGACAATAATGGCGTCATCAACAATCATGCCCAAGGCAATCAGAAAGGCAAACAGCGACACCATGTTGATGGTGTGGCCAAGATAATTCATGCCGATGATGGCCACTAAAAATGACACTGGAATTCCCATCGCCGTAATCAGGGCAACACGAAAATTGAGAAACAGGTACAACGATAACAACACCAAAATCAAACCTACCACGCCGGATGACTTGACCGTGTTAAGGCGGTTTTTTATATACACAGACAGATCGCTAAAGACGCCACTGTGAATCGTTAGCGGCAGCTCTTGCTGCAACTGCGCCGATAGTTCATGCACCCGCCTTGACACCTCGACAGTGGAGGAGTCCAGCGTTTTGGTCACCGTGATATTGACCGATGGCTGGCCATTAAAACGCGCCAGTGTGCGGGCCTCTTCAAAACGCAATTCAACCTTGGCCAATTGCCCCACGCGCAACACACCACCCTGTTGATTGCGCCGCAACGGAATCTGCTGCACTAATGCTGGCTGTGGTGCCACGCCCATGCCACGCAGTAGAATATCACCCTCTGCGGCCTCGATTTTTCCACCGGGCAGTTCACTTAAATTTTGCCGCAGTGCCAGGGAAATTTCCGCCAGAGTCACTCCCCTGGCAGCTAACTGATACGGATCGACGCTGATCCACAGCTCCCACTTACGAATCCCGGCGGGCTGGGCGCTGGCCACCCCCGGAATCGTTAGCAGCCGACGCTTGATATCATCCGCCGTGTCATACAGGGTAGCGGCAGCCACATCACCATAGACCGCCATGCTGATCACCGGAAAGCGCGTCTGCACCCGCCGCACATCCGGCTTCTCAACATCATCTGGCAAGTCAGTCACC
>JAJRWO010000090.1 GCA_024276775.1 Gammaproteobacteria bacterium
CGGCACAGCCGATACCGCTGACCACAACGCTACCGACGGCAGCTTTATCTTCACCGAAGGGCAGACATCGGCCAGCATCAGCATTGCAATCACGGATGACGGCCTGGGTGACGAAGGCGAAACGTTCGCCATTCACTTGGGTACCCTACCCACAAGCCAAGTGTACGCTGGCCACCGTATCTTGCATGCTATTACCATCACTGAAACCGCCCAAACACCGCACGCCCATCTATTAGCGAAACAAAACAATAAAATCACCCGCATCATCACTGATGATGCGGGCAAGGTCACTATTTGCGCCATCGCTGATTGTGATGAGGCCCATGACGCCAATGGTGACATCATTCAATACGATTGGAGCGCCACCGACAATGCTCTGGTGCCCATCACGGGCACAACAAATAATATATTCGAATTTGAAACACAGGAGTTAAACCCTGGTTTTTACACCATTCGCCTAACCGTTAGCGATGCCAGCGGTAAAGCCAGCCCGCACGACTTATTATTAAACCTGCCCGAAACAACGATTGAATTGACCGACACTGATAGTGATGATGATAAAATCAACGATGACACTGAAGGTTATTTTGACGATGACAATGATGGCATCCCCAACTATCTTGATGCCATTGCCAACAACACATCTCTGATGCAAGCTTACGAGCCTTATCAGTTTGACCCGAATCTAAAGACTGAAGATAGCAACGCCATTGACGGCATAACACTCAGTTGGAAACTTTCATCAAGCGCCAGTAATCTGGCGTTATTCCCACTCTTAATCGCCACCAGCCCCGGTCTGCATATCAGCATTGGCCCCACAGCCTTCGCGGCAAAAAAAGCCTATGCCCGACTGGAAACAATTCGCGCTATAAACCTACGCGGAGCATCACCGCCTGACGACATGGTGAGTAGTGATGGTCAGGTGATCGATATCGAAATTACCGACTTAAGACAAACGGGCGATTCAATACAGCTCATCGTACCTCAAGCCGCGCCCACACCCAGCTCTAAAGGCAATATTCCACCCAGATTTATTCTCTTTAGTAAAGATAAATCATGGCAGGACTTTGTTCATGATGACAACAACGAGATTCTAACGACAAACAAAATCAATCGTTATTGCCCTGATCTGGCCAACACCGCCAGCTATACAAATACACTGGCAGAAGGGGATGAATGTTTGTTGATCACAATTCAGGATGGTGGCGACAATGACTACGACGGTGCAGCCAATGGCGCTATCCGCTTAATGGGTGGCGTTTTTATTACCAGCGACAGCATCACTGATAACGTTCAGGCCACTGGTGGCATCTTTATCGGCAATACTGATTCAATTCAAACGGGTATCAACAAACTTGACCTTGGTACTGGCAATGGCGGCGGTGGCCTGGGATTCATTTCATTGTTGGTGCTATCGCTAACGTCACTGCAACGTACAATAAAATCAAGATCAATTAATAAACCCGCACACCGCAAAAATGCTGTCTGACACGTCGATCAAGCCAATAGTATCCCGCCGCAAAGCCAACCAATAAGGCCAGCGTACCACTCGGAAGCCTTTCCAGCGGCTCACTTTTCAACTTGGCATCTTCAAAAATACCCACGGTAATGGAATCTGTCACGTAAGCAGTTTCGGCTTGGCAGTATGCCGCCGACATCAACAATGCCGGCAACAACAAAGCATGTCTCTTTTTGGGCATTTACGCCGCCAAACCACTGTGACTCAACAAGGCGTCAATGCTTGGCTCACGGCCACGAAACTCAATAAACAGTTCCATTGGTTCGCGCGAGCCACCCTGCTCCAATACTGTGGTTAAAAATCTCAGGCCGGCTTCACGATCAAAGATACCGCTCTCTTCAAAGGCGGCAAAGGCATCGGCCGACAATACCTCGGCCCACTTATAACTGTAATACCCCGCCGCATAACCACCGGCAAAGATGTGACCAAAGCTATGCGGAAAGCGATTAAAAGCTGACGGCGGCATCACTGCCACCTGTTGGCGCACACTGTCGAGAATTTCGTAAATGCGTCCACCCTTGACAAGATCGTATTCCAGGTGCAGACGAAAATCAAAGATAGAAAACTCTAGTTGCCGCGCCATTTGCATCGCCGACTGAAAATTTTTGGCGGCAATCATCTTATCAAACAACGTATCGGGCAGTGGCTCGCCAGTTTGATAGTGAGCAGCGATATCCGCCAGCGCCTGTTTCTGCCAACACCAGTTTTCCATAAACTGGCTAGGCAATTCCACCGCGTCCCAAGGCACACCCGCAATGCCAGCAACACTTGGGTAATCCACCTGGGTCAACATATGATGCAGACCATGACCAAACTCATGAAACATGGTCAACACTTCATCGTGAGAAAATAAGGCTGGATCATCGCCAATCGGTGCTGAAAAATTGCAGGTCAGATAGGCAACTGGCACTTGCACACCCTTGGCTGTTCGCATGCGGGTAATGCAATCATCCATCCAGGCGCCACCACGTTTTTGTGGCCGGGCATACAGGTCTAAATAAAACTGACCACGCACACCATTGGTGTCGCTAATCTCAAAAAAACGTACCGTTTCGTGCCAGACATCAATCCCTTGCAACTCAGTAATTTTTAAGCCATAAAGACGTTCAACCACGGCAAACATGCCACTCAAAACCTTATCTTCAGGAAAATAAGGCTTCAGTTCTTCCTGACTGATGGCATATTTGTGCTGTTGCAATTTCTCCGAATAGTAGGTGATATCCCACGCTTCAAGGTTGTCCTTGCCATGCTCTTGTTTGGCAAAGGCACGCAGTTCATCCAGCTCCTGTTTTGCCAGTGGCAAAGATCGCTCGGCCAGATCATTTAAAAATGCCAGCACCTGACCCGTGCTTTGCGCCATCTTGGTGACTAAAGATTTTTCTGCGTAATTATCAAAACCCAGCAGCTGTGCCGCTTCATGACGCAGGGCCAGAATCTGTTCCATCACCGGGGTATTGTCATACTTTTTATCATGCGGGCCTTCGTCCGAGGCACGAGTGACAAAAGCGGTATAAACCTCGCGGCGCAGTTCACGGTCATCAGCGTAGGTCATCACAGGCAGGTAAGACGGATACTCCAGATTAAAGACCCAACCACCCTGCTCATCGCGTTCGGCAATCTGTTTGGCCATCCCCAGAGCCGACTCAGGCAAACCACTCAGGCGCGATTCATCAACAATCTGAACCTTCCAGGCATTGGTGGCATCAAGCACATTTTCGCCAAACTTGCTGGTCAGGGCTGACTGCTCTTGCATGATCGCTTTGTAACGGGCCTGTTTGTCTTTTGGCAGATCAATGCCCGACAGACGAAAGTCACGCATGGCGTTATCAATGATCTTTTTCTGCGCCGTATCCAGCGCCTCGTAATCGGCGCTATCAGCAATCTGTTTAAAGGCCTGATACAGACCTTTGTGCTGCCCCATCTCGGTGGCGTAATCGCTGAGTTTTGGCAGGCAGGCATTGTAGGCTTCGCGCAGTGCGTCCGAATTGATCACCGAGTTCATATGCGACACCGGCGACCAAACTCGCCCCAGACGCTCTTCCATCTCTTCCAGCGGCTGCACCAAGTTGTCCCAACTGTATTCTGTTGCGGCAGCCAACAACCTTTCTACCATCTGACGGCTTTCAGCTAATCGCTGATCAAGCGCAGGCTCCACATGTTCCGGTTTGATTTTCGAAAACGCGGGCAAGCCAGCCATTTCCAGCAAAGGGTTCGTCATAATGTTGTCCTGTTATTTCTGAATAAACTTGGCCAAACTTTAGCACAGCGGTGGTTAGCCCTGGGGCTTGTTCTGCTCACCGCGGGGCAGGTGTACCTCTTCTACAATGCCGGCATTGGGATCATTAAATATATCCAGATTAAGCGCCTTTTCTGAACGGGCAACGATGGTGGTGACCACGCCATCCCCCGTGACATTCACCGCCGTGCGCATCATGTCGAGCAAGCGATCCACCCCCATGATCAAAGCGATACCTTCAATCGGCAGACCAACCTGATTCAGCACCATCGCCAACATAATCAAACCAACACCGGGCACACCCGCCGTACCAACCGATGCCAATACCGCCATCAAAATCACAGTAAGATAACCGCTTAAACCCAGATCAATGCCATAAACATTGGCGATAAAAACGGTGGCCACACCTTGCATGATCGCCGTGCCATCCATGTTGATGGTGGCACCAAAAGGCACCACAAACGAGGCCGTGGAGTTATCCACACCAATACGTTTTTCCACACTGGTTAATGTGACCGGGATAGTGGCATTGGAGCTGGAGGTTGAAAAGGCGAACACTTGTGCGGCGCGCATTTTTTTAAGAAATATTAAAGGACTAACACGCCCCAAGGTTTTCAATAACAGCATCAGCGTAATACCCAGATGCAATGCCAGCACAATGGTCACCGCACCAAAATAGCTGATCATTGGCATAATCAACCCCAGCCCCTGCAAAGAAAAGGTCTTAGCCATCAAGGCAAACACGCCGTAAGGAGCGATGTGCATCACAACGGTCACCACCTGCATCATCACCTCATTAAGTCGCTCGGAAAGATCGATAATCGGCTTGCCACGCTCCCCCACCATTAACAAACAAACACCAAACAGAATAGTAAAAAAGATGATTTGCAGCATATTGCCATCGGCGTATGCAGCAATCGGATTAGTGGGCACTAAATTAATAATGACCTCACTCAGCGGCGGTGCGCTGGGCGCAACAAAACTTGAGGTCGCTTCGTCTGTCCGTTCAAAGCCCTCTCCCGGCCCCATCAATGTCGCCACTGAAATGGCCATCGTAATCGCCAGCGCCGTGGTGATCATGAAGAGCAGGAAAGATTTAAGCCCTACCCGGCCAAGTTTACTGATATCCCCCAAACCACAAACGCCGCAGATCAAAGAAAACGTCACCAGTGGCACAACCAGCATCTTCAACAGGCTAATAAACAATGCCCCCATTACATGAAAAAGACCGCCTACCAGATAGGTTTGCACAAACTCAACATCAGCCATTGTGGTGTTGATCAGACTGCCAACCAATAATCCGGCGACCATCCAGATCAAAATTTTGGTTGTCATCGTCATCTTGCTCGACATGTAAAACTCCGTTGTGTAAAGGCTTGATTAGCGGCCATTCTACCTGTAAATCAGGAATTCGCTAATCAATAGTGATCTAACTGCCTGAAAGTAATATCATTACACCATGGAAATATTCTTCAGTGATGATCGTCGTCACTTCTTTCGCCCCCTCAATGGTAAATATAGAGAACAGGTGCTGGAATGCCTGCGTCTGTTATATGCCAATTTTTACAGCTCACTGGCGGACTACAACCGTTCATTTAACCGTGAACAGGTGATCGAGGTCTTTCAGGAGGCTATTACGCGCACGCCAGTGTTGGAAGAAGAGGCAAGTGACGAGGATTACACCAGCCCCACTCGCACTGAACGTGAACAGGCCAACTGGATACTCAATCAACTGTTGGATTATGGCTGGCTGGAACGCCAGATGGATGAAGCCACCCTCAGCAGTAGTTATGGTTTTTCCCGTACCGGGCGTTTATTTACCCAGCCCATGTTAGAAAGCAGTGGTCGTTTTCGCACACGTCATCGCAACACCAGAAATACCCGCAATACCTTGCGGTCATTTATCGACAATGGAGAG
>JAJRWO010000091.1 GCA_024276775.1 Gammaproteobacteria bacterium
CTGGGTTTTTGTTCAGCAGGGATAGTGCTTCCATCCAGCAAAGCATCAATGGCGCCACGCAGATCGGCACCTGTGACCGGCTCATCGTTACGTGGCCGACTGTTATCAAACTGGCCGCGGTATACCAGCTTTTCATTCGCATCAAAGAGAAAAAAATCGGGCGTGCAGGCAGCCATATAGGCCTTTGCCACCGTCTGTGATTCGTCATATAGGTAAGGGAAGGTATAACCTTGTGTGGCGACTTCTTCGGCCATTTTTTCCGGGCTGTCACCGGGGTAATTGTTAGCATCATTGCTGTTAATACCCACCACGGCTAAACCCTTGGCCTGATACTCTTTGGCCCGTTCAGCCAGGGCATTACGCAGGTGGATAACATAGGGGCAATGATTACACATGAAAATAACCAATAATCCCTTGGCACCTTTGAAATCAGCCCGATTTACTGGCTTGCCATGGGTATCAGGCAGGTTAAAATCGGGGGCTTGAGTGCCAAGTGCCAGCATGGTTGATTCGGTACGAGCCATTAAAGTTTCCTTGAGTAGTAAGTGTTGAAACAGAGTTTAGCTCTGCTCAGAAATTTTATAAACCACTAAATAATACTGTCTTTGTTGTGGATAAGGCCGCTGACAGCCGGTTATATCGGCCATTATTTGCTAGAATCATGTTTTATTCAGGGATGGGGAGAAAGCAGGTAATGCGATCAGTTAAATGGCTTTATGTCGTGTTGATATTCGTCAGTGGGTCTGCACTGGCTGAGCAGCAAAATTTTGAACAATGGCTGGCTGAATTGAGGCAAGAGGCCATTGGCAAGGGCATTTCTGAACAGATACTTGAAACAGCCTTCAAGGACGTTAAGCCTATCCCACGCATCATTGAACTGGATAGAAAACAACCTGAGTTTACCTTGACCCTGGAACAGTATGTGAGTCGCGTGGTGCCAAAACGGCGTATTAATCTGGGCAAAAAACGCCTCGAAGCCAATCGTGAATTACTGCAACAGGTGGCTGAAAAATACGGTGTGCAGCCACGTTTTCTGGTGGCCTTTTGGGGGATTGAAACAGATTTTGGCCGCCTTACCGGTGGTTATCCTGTCATCGCTGCCATTTCCACCCTGGCTTACGATGGTCGTCGTTCAGCATTTTTCCGGCGCCAGCTGTTTGATGCTCTGCAAATCCTCGAAGAGGGCCATATCATGGCCGACAAGATGACAGGATCCTGGGCCGGTGCCATGGGGCAAGCACAGTTTATGCCATCTACATTCCGCGCTTATGCGGTGGATTTTGATGGTGATAACAAGATTGATCTGTGGGGTAATTTGGGTGATGTATTTGCCTCTGCCGCTAATTACTTGTCCAAGATCGGTTGGAACGATGATCAAACCTGGGGCCGTGAAATCAAACTGCCTAAAGATTTTGACAGGTCGCTGCTAGGCCTGGATATCAAAAAGAGCCTGGCCGAGTGGGACAAACTGGGCGTGCGTCGTTTGTCGGGAAAACAGCTGCCTAAGCGTGATATGCAAGCCTCGCTGGTGCAACCGGATGAAGGCAAATATGTCCGTAGCTATCTGGTCTACGATAACTATCGCGCCATTAGGGACTGGAATAAATCACATAAATTTGCCATTGCTGTGGGCACTCTGGCCGATAGCATTGCCCGTTAATTTACACATATATTCAGTTCTAAAAATCGAGTGACTATGAGCAACAAACAACCAGAAACCACCTACCTTAAAGACTATCAACCGGTTGCATTTCAGGTTGAATCTATCGATCTGCACTTTAATCTGGGAGAGACACAGACCGTTGTGACGTCAACCCTGAAGATGCGACGTAACAGTCGTGGTGTTTTACGACTGGATGGCCAGGCACTGGTGCTGGTCAGCATCATGCTTGATGGTAAAAAGTTGACAAGCGATCATTATAAACTTGATGCCGAATCGCTAACGATTGCCGATTTGCCGGATCATTTTGAACTGAAAATTCAGACCACCACCCAGCCCCAGTTAAACACTTCATTGGAAGGTTTGTATAAATCCAGTGGCAACTTTTGCACACAGTGCGAAGCTGAGGGATTTAGAAAAATTACTTACTATTACGACCGTCCAGATGTAATGACCCTGTTCACCACCACCATTGAGGCTGACAAACAAAAACACCCTGTCTTGCTGAGCAATGGCAATCCCGTTGATAGTGGTGAACTGAATAATGGCCGTCACTGGGTTAAGTGGCATGACCCGTTCAAAAAACCCTGCTATCTATTTGCCCTGGTGGCGGGGCAATTGGCTTGTACTGCCGATACATTCATCACCATGTCAGGCCGCAAGGTGAAACTGGAAATCTATGTTGAGTCACACAATATCGACAAGTGTGATCACGCCATGGCTTCCTTGCAACGTTCAATGAAGTGGGATGAGGAGGTGTTTGGCCGTGAATATGATCTGGATATTTATATGATCGTAGCAGTAGATGATTTCAACATGGGTGCCATGGAAAACAAGGGGTTAAACATCTTTAACTCCAAGTATGTGTTAGCACGACCTGACACTGCAACAGACACGGACTTTATCAATATCGAGGCAGTGATTGGCCATGAATATTTTCACAACTGGTCTGGTAATCGTGTCACCTGTCGTGACTGGTTCCAACTAAGCCTTAAAGAAGGTTTTACCGTCTTCCGCGACCAGCAGTTCACCGCAGATATGTTCTCGGCCACAGTCAAGCGAATTGATGATGTTAATCGTCTGCGCAGTTATCAGTTTGTCGAGGATGCAGGCCCAATGGCCCACCCGGTGCGGCCTGAGTCCTATGTTGAGATCAACAATTTTTATACCCTGACGGTGTATGAAAAAGGGGCTGAGGTGGTGCGCATGATTTACAACTTGTTGGGCAAACAGGCCTTCCGCACGGGATCGGATCTCTATTTTGACCGTCATGATGGTCAAGCGGTGACCACTGATGATTTTGTCAAGGCGATGGAAGATGCCAGCGGCATTGATCTGACTCAATTTAAACGCTGGTATCGCCAGGCCGGTACGCCGGTGCTTGAATGTAAGTCTGACTATGATAAGGATACTCAGACCTTCACCCTAACAGTCAAACAAAGCTGCCCGCCATCTCCCGGGCAAGAAACAAAACAGCCTTACCACATTCCATTTGACATCGGCTTGTTAGCCGCCGATGGTCGAGACTTGGCCATTGAAAACACCGCTCTGGAATTAAAGCAGGCTGAAGAATGCTTTGTTTTTAACGATATTAAACAACGGCCAGTCCCTTCATTGTTGCGCCACTTTTCGGCCCCCGTAAAACTAAAATACGATTACAGTACTGAAGAATTGGCTTTTCTGATGGCCAACGATACGGATAAATTTAATCGCTGGGATGCTGGTCAACGTCTAGGCTTGCGGCTGGTATTGCAACTGGTTGAGCAACAACAAACAGACGGAAGCTTTGATGTCGCTAAACTATCAGGGAGTTACAAACCATTTTCTAATGGTTTTAAGGCCTTGTTACAAGCACCGGGCGGTGATCTCAACTTTCGTGCTGCCGCATTAATATTGCCTAGCGAAAATTATATTGGCGAAAACATGGCGGTGATAGATCCAATTGCTATCCACGCAGCAAAAACAACATTACGTCGTTGCTTGGCGGAGGATCATGAAACTTTGCTGTGGCAAGTGTTTGAAGCTAACCAAGAGTCAGGCGCTTATCGTGTTGATGCCGTGTCTGTTGGCCAGCGTAGTTTGAAAAATGCCTGCCTGGCCTATCTATCGACACTGGCTAGTGATAAAGCGGTTGCGGCGTCAGTCACACAACTTGATGCCAATAATATGACCGATGTGATGGCGGGTATGCGCAACCTGATCGATATAGATTGCCATGCGCGTCAACAGGCGATTAATGATTTTTACGCCAAGTGGAAAAACGATGCCTTGGTGGTGGATAAATGGTTGTCGTTGCAGGCTGTCTCCAGCCTGCCAAATACGCTTGAACATGTTAAAGCTTTGATGCAACACGAGGCCTTTACGATCAAAAACCCCAACAAGGTACGTGCTTTGATCAGCGCCTTTGTTGCTGGCAATGCCAGCCAGTTTCATCAAGCCACGGGGGAAGGTTATGCTTTTCTTGCAGATCAAGTCATAAGTTTGAATGGCCTTAATCCACAAGTTGCAGCACGAATGGTCTCACCTCTGATTCAATGGCGTCGTTATGATGAATTTCGTCAAAACCTGATGAAAGCACAATTGCAACGGATCCTGGATACCCCTGAGTTATCTAAAGATGTCTATGAAGTCGTTTCAAAAGGGTTGGCATAAGCATGGCGACAATACAGGGCAATTGGCGCAAAATGATTACCCGGCATGCCAGCCCGGTACAGTATAAAATGGTGTTAAGTGAAAACCGTGTCGCTATGAATGATTATATTGGCAAGCATGTGCAGTTGAAATTCCTGGGCGAAATCAATTGTGTCAGTTGTGGCCGAAAAACTAAAAAAAGTTTCCAGCAGGGCTATTGTTTTCCCTGCATGCGTAGCCTGCCTGAATGCGATGGCTGCATCGTTAGGCCCGAAACCTGCCACTATGAAGCGGGCACCTGCCGCGATCCGGAATGGGGGCAAACAAACTGTTTTCAGGATCACTATGTTTATCTCGCCAATTCTTCCGGCATCAAGGTAGGGATCACCCGTGGTAGCCAAATCCCAACACGCTGGATGGATCAGGGTGCAACCCAGGCCTTGCCAATTTTTCGTGTGAAGAATCGACTGTTGTCCGGCTTGGTTGAGGTCGCAATTAAACAGCATGTCTCAGATCGTACTGACTGGCGCAAGATGTTGAAAGGTGTGGCTGTCGAGGCTAATTTACATCAGTGCAGGGATGAATTTGTTGCCAAATGTAAACTTGAGCTCGCAGCGCTGGCCGATAAGCACGGTGCCGATGCCATCGCTCTGCTTGATGAGCAGGAACGGATTGATATTGACTACCCGGTGCTTAACTACCCTGAAAAGGTTACATCCTTCAATTTCGATAAAACCGTTCAGGTTGAAGGCACACTGGAAGGTATTAAGGGACAGTATTTGATTTTTGATTCCGGGGTGATAAACGTTCGTAAGTTTGGCGGCTATCTAATTGAAATGACTGTTTAAAGTATCCGATGCTATTAGACCAGAACAGGGGGTTTTATCCCATCCTTATGGACATTAAGGCAAAATCCCGCAGGGTAAAATAAATCATTAGAAATAAAAATTGCCGTCACAACAGAAAAAACAACTGCTGCGGCAACAATTTAATTAGTCTGAACGGCGCAGTGCTTCAATCCTTTCTTCCAGCGGAGGATGAGTCATAAACAACTTTTTGATGCCTTTACCTAAGCCACCTGAAAAACCAAAAGCAGCCAATTGATCTGGCAAGTCTGCCGGTGCTGAACCTTGTTTGAGGCGCTCCAGCGCAGCAATCATTTTCTGACGGCCGGCTAGGCTGGCACCGCCTTCATCAGCACGAAACTCACGCTTACGACTGAACCACATCACAATCACTGATGCCAAAATACCCAACACGATCTCAGCAACAATGCTGGTAATCCAGAAAGCTGGGCCGTGGCCACGTTCGTTTTTGAATACCAACCGATCAACCGTATGGCCAATCACTCGGGCCAAGAAAATAACAAAGGTATTTACGACCCCTTGAATCAGGGCCAGGGTAACCATGTCACCATTGGCCACATGGGCAATTTCATGCCCCAGAACAGCCTCAACCTCATCTCTGTTCATATTTTCCAGCAGGCCATTACTGACGGCGACCAAAGCTTTGTTACGATTCATTCCGGTCGCAAAGGCATTAGGCGCTGGCGAAGGAAATATCGCCACCTCAGGCATGCCAATACCGGCACGCTCAGCCTGACGCTTAACGGTCGATAACAACCAGCGCTCGGTCTCATTGGCAGGCTGCTCAATCACCTTGGCTCCGGTGGTGCGTTTGGCCATCCACTTGGAAATCGCTAGCGAAATAAAGGAACCCCCAAAGCCGAATATAGCCGCAAACAGCAACAACGAATTCAGGTTCAGATCAACGCCTTGGGCATCGAGAAAACCTTCAAAACCAAGCAAACGAAGAGAAATACTCAACACGACAATGATTGCCAGATTAGTGGCCAAAAATAAAAATATACGTTTCATCTATCCTCCAAATACAAATAACAGACCGTCTAATTGCGGCATTGGCTTTTATAATGGGCTTAAATCATCAAAGTTCAAGCCTTAAACAGGCTAAAAGTCCTTGTCCCGCAGATTATTCAGTGACACGTGCATTTTGTCTTTTATTTCGGTAAATAATAATTATTTTTCTTCTAGCTGGGTCAGGTCAACCTTCTGAAACCCCCGCGGTAGCTTATTACCCCGTCGTCCCCGTTCACCAGAATAATGTTCGAGGTCTGCAAGTTTGAAGCGAGTGTGGCGCTGGCCACAATACAATGTCAACGTCTGTTTCAGCGAAACACTGTTGATGGCAACAACATATTCTTCACGACTGACCACCCGGGCAGAAGGAATGGCAATAATTTTGTTGCCCTTTCCCTTGCTCAATTCGGGCAACTCTGCCAATGGAAAAGCTAACATCCGCCCTTCAGAGGTAATGGCTGTCACCATTGCGGTTGCCATATCACTGATTGGCGCAGGCGGTAACACCTGTGCCCCTTTGGGTACATTCAGAATTGCCTTGCCATTTTTATTTTTGGTCATCAAGTCACCCAGTTTGGCAACAAAACCATAACCCGCATCCGAGGCCAATAGATATCTATCGCTTTCCGCCCCCATAATCACCGCAACAAAAACAGCTCCTGCGGCAGGTTTCAGACGTCCGGTCAGTGGTTCACCCTGACCACGAGCAGACGGCAAGGTATGAGCCGGTAACGCATAACAACGACCGTTTGAATCAATAAACACTGCCTGCTGGTTGCTGCGGCCACGCGCAGCTGAGAGAAAACCGTCACCCGCTTTATAGTTGATGGCTGACGCATCGATCTCATGGCCCTTGGCAGACCGTACCCAGCCTTTTTCTGACAACACCACGGTGACAGGCTCCGCCGGTGTCAGGGCCGATTCATCCATGGCTTCGGCCGCATCACGAACAACAATCGGCGAACGGCGCTCATCACCAAATTTTTCGGCATCTTCTAGCAGTTCATTGCGAATCAGGGTTTTCATGCGCTGTTTGGATCCGAGAATTTTTTCCAGTTTGTCGCGTTCTTTAGCCAGTTCATCCTGCTCTGCCCTGATTTTCATTTCTTCAAGGCGAGCCAGTTGCCGCAACTTGGTATCAAGGATGTAATCAGTCTGATCTTCGGTCAGGCCAAAGCGCTGCATCAATGCTTGTTTAGGTTTTTCTTCGCTGCGAATGATGTGAATGACCTCATCCAGATTGAGGTATGCGATCAACATGCCTTCCAATAAATGCAGGCGGCGCTTAACCTTGTCAAGGCGATACTGCAAACGACGGCGTACCGTTTCGGTACGAAACACCAGCCACTCCTGCAACATCATCAGCAGACTCTTGACCTGCGGTTTGCCATTAATGCCGATGACATTGAAATTAACGCGGTAAGTACGTTCCAGATCAGTGGACGCAAACAAATGTAGCATCAGTGCGTTGATATCAATACGATTTGAGCGTGGTGTAATCACCAGTCGGGTTGGATTTTCATGGTCAGACTCATCACGCAGATCTTCCACCATTGGCAGCTTTTTGGCATTCATCTGTGCCGCGATCTGTTCCAGCACCTTGGCACCGGAGACCTGATGCGGCAATGCCGTGATAATCACATCACCCTCCTCACGTTCATACACGGCCCGCATGCGGATGCTGCCGTTGCCGGTCTGGTACATTTTTTCAATATCGGCAGGCGGGGTGATAATCTCAGCCTCAGTGGGATAATCTGGCCCCTGAACATGTTCGCACAGAGCATTGACATCGGCCTTAGGTTCATCCAGCAGGCGAATACAGGCACTCACCACCTCGCGCATATTGTGCGGCGGGATATCCGTAGACATGCCCACGGCAATACCGGTGGTACCGTTAAGCAGCACATTCGGTATACGGGCGGGCAACACTGAGGGTTCCTCCAGCGTGCCATCAAAATTAGGCACCCAGTCCACCGTGCCCTGCCCCACTTCACTGAGCAGTAATTCGGAATAAGCAGTCAAACGCGATTCGGTGTAACGCATTGCGGCAAAGGATTTGGGATCATCCGGCGCGCCCCAGTTACCTTGACCATCAACATAAGCATAACGGGTCGAAAATGGTTGCGCCATCAGTACCATGGCTTCGTAACAGGCTGAATCGCCATGGGGATGGAATTTCCCCAGCACATCACCCACGGTACGGGCTGACTTCTTGAATTTGGCCGTTACTGTTAACCCCAGTTCCGACATGGCATAAACAATACGGCGCTGCACCGGCTTCAGGCCATCCCCTACATGTGGCAGGGCACGGTCAAGAATGACGTACATGGAATAATCAAGATAAGCCTTTTCAGTGAAGGTCTTGAGCGGAAGCTGTTCAATGCCCTGGTCTTGGCGCGGTTCTGTATCACTCATTCACTGTTGCCCACTGCTTATTTCAAAGCAAACCATTATTACAGAATTGGGCCGTTGCCGAAAGTCGTGTTATGGCCACAATAGCTGAGTTGCCTCGCCAGTACTAACGCATCCTCTCGACCGTTGCGACCGGGGTAATAATGTTCACGACACCCCAACTCATTAAAACCCAACGATTCATATAATTTAATGGCCCGTTTGTTTGAAGCCCGAACCTCAAGCAATAACATTTCGACCTTATTCTCCCGGGCCGTCTGCTCAAGCGAATGTAAAAGCGTTCTGCCCAAACCCTTGCCCTGAAGGTCTGGTTGAATGCAAATATTCAATACATGCGCTTCCCCAGCAGCCATGGACATCAGGGCATAACCGCATATGTTAGCACCCACCTCAAGTACACAGGCGTAGTAGTGGCGTTTCAGACAATCACGTAAATTCCCTTCCGTCCATGGAAAAGGATAAGCTGTCTTTTCAATGTTCATGACTGAAGGGACGTCTGCCTCGGTCATCAGGCGCAACTGATAGGGTTCTACAAACATTGATGTTATTCGTTATTAATAACCCGCCGTGCAAACAACAGGTCTTGCCAAGCCTTGCGTTTTGCAGATGGCATGCGTAATAGATAGGCAGGGTGATAGCTAACAATCAGCGCGGTTTTGCTGTCGCCATATGCAAATTTCTGACCTCGCATATCACCCACTTTTTGATCTGATTGCAATAAATTTTGCGCTGCAATTCGGCCCATAGCAAAAATGAGCTTAGGCTGGATCAAGGCAATTTGTTGTTTGAGATAAGGCTCACACGCAGCGGCTTCAGCAGCGCGTGGATCACGGTCATTGGCTGGACGGCATTTGACAATATTGGCAATGTAAACATCTTCACGCTTGAGTCCTACGGCCAGCAACATTTGGTTTAGCAATTTGCCACTTGGTCCCATAAAAGGTTCACCCTGGACATCTTCTTCGGTTCCGGGGGCCTCCCCAATCACCAGCCAGTCAGCCTGACGATTGCCAGTACCAAAGACGGTTTGACTGCGTTGCTGGCATAATTCACAACGGCTGCAAGCACTCACCTCGGCCTTCAGCCCCGCCCAATCAGTAGCAACTACGGACGGTTCATTGGCTTGAACAACAATCGATTCCGTCTGCATCGTTTGCCTGGCATCAGCATCGGTTGGCGTTAACGTCTCATCCGCCGGCCGTGATTGAGGCTGGCGCAGCGACCAGGTTTGAATCCCCATCGCCTGTAAATACTGGTGGCGTTGCTGATCTGTCTGTACCTGCCCCATTCTTTTAAAACCTAAAGCTGCGGATGTGCTTTATCAGCAACCGCCATCATCTTGTTCACGGCGTTGATATAGGCCTTAGCCGAAGCAATGACGATATCAGTATCAGCCCCCTGGCCATTGATGATCCGCCCCGCTTTTTCCAGTCGCACCGTCACTTCACCCTGAGAATCAGTGCCATTGGTCACATTATTAACCGAATAAAGCTGCAAGTCAGTATCACTATTAATGATTGATTCAATTGCCTTGAATGTAGCATCAACAGGACCACCACCACCTGAATGCGCCTGTTTTTCTTCGCCATCAATGCTCAATGTAATACTGGCATTCGGGGTCTCCCCTGTTTCGGAACAAACCTTCAAAGCAATCAATTTAAGGTGTTCATTCTCAGCCTCAACACTTACATCTGTCACCAGGGCTTGCAAATCATCATCGAAAATTTCATGTTTTTTGTCGGCCAGATCCTTAAAGCGCTTAAACGCATCATTAAGCTCTTCTTCGGCCTCAAAGGTGATGCCCAGCTCATGCAAACGGGTACGAAAAGCGTTGCGACCCGAATGCTTACCCAGCACCATACGGTTGGCGTTCCAACCCACATCTTCGGCACGCATAATTTCATAGGTCTCGCGATTCTTGAGCACCCCATCCTGGTGAATGCCGGACTCATGGGCAAAGGCATTAGCGCCAACAATCGCCTTGTTCGGCTGAACAGGAAAACCGGTAATTCCAGCAACCAGACGACTGGCAGGTACAATCTGCGTTGCATCCAAATGAGTATCACAGCCAAAAATATCCTGCCGAGTACGTATCGCCATCACAATCTCTTCCAGCGAGGCATTACCGGCCCGTTCACCCAAACCATTGATTGTGCATTCAACCTGACGGGCACCATTCATGACCGCCGACAAGGAATTGGCAACTGCAAGCCCTAAATCATTATGACAATGAACAGAAAAAACCGCCTTATCTGAGTTAGGAACCTGCTCAATCAGATTTTTAATCAAGCGGCCAAACTGACCTGGCACGTTATAGCCCACAGTGTCAGGAATATTAATAGTCGTGGCACCGGCATCGATCACCTTTTCGATGACATGACAGAGGAAATCCAGCGCTGATCGCCCCGCATCTTCAGGCGAAAATTCCACATTGTCGGTGTATTGACAAGCGCGTTTCACTGCCCTCACCGCCTGCTCAACCACCTGCTCTGGTGACATGCGTAATTTCATCTCCATATGGATTGGAGAGGTGGCAATAAAGGTGTGAATACGCGCTGAGTTAGCGCCTTTGAGTGCCTCACCAACACGATCAATATCCTTGTCCAACGCACGGGACAAGCCACAAATAGTGCTGTCTTTAACTGCATTGGCAACAGCCTGCACAGCTTC
>JAJRWO010000092.1 GCA_024276775.1 Gammaproteobacteria bacterium
AAAAACCAAAGCCATCCTGCAAAATTTCCAGCACACCGTTACCATAAATCGACTCACCCTTCTTGGCGTGACTTTTTAAAATGGCGAAGATGGTTTCCTGCTTGCGCATACGCGCTACGCCTTCAAGCCCCATGGATTGGGTCAAATCAATAAGTTCAGCAGCGGTTTTTGTCTTGAGTTCGGTTAAGTTCATAATTGACTGTTTTAGGATTCCGAAAAAGTACGAAAGGAGAATGTTTGACTGGAATGAGCTGCGCTCAACGATTACGGTGATGATCTAGCGGCTTTATTTAGCCATCTTTCGGATTGATACGTGCAACGTACCACCTTTATCCCGTCACGTCCAGCCCTAAACCAGACGCAACGCAATAAATCTACCTGTTGTACCTTGAGGTAAAACTAGATGTTGCTATCAAGGAATGCGGTCAGCTGAGATTTTGACACAGCACCCACTTTAGTTGCCTCAACATTGCCGCCCTTAAATAACATTAGGGTAGGAATACCACGGATACCGTATTTTGGCGGTGTAGCAGGGTTTTCATCAATATTGAGTTTGGCGATACGCACCTTGCCATCGTAATCGGCTGCAATTTCATCCAGAATGGGCGCAATCATCTTGCACGGGCCACACCAGTCGGCCCAAAAATCAACCAGCACTGCCCCATCGGCATTCAATACCTCGGCATCAAAGGTGGCATCTGTTACATAAACTATGTTGTCACTCACTATTTTAAATCTCCAGTATTCACAGTTGATAAGCTTAAACGAAATAAAAACAATTGGGAATCAAGTGTCTTATTATTAGTAATCCTTGTAGAATTCAAGCTCAAACTGAATAATATTGCAAGCCCTAGTGGCAAAATGAGCCAAATAAACCTATGAGCGACACCCATTTATCCAACATCCGCTTTGCCGACCTGCCATTGACCGAAGCTTTGCAGCAAGGCATCACGGAAGCTGGCTACGAATTTTGCACCCCCATCCAGGCTAAAACCATTCCTCTTCTTCTGAAAAACAAAGACATTGCCGGCCAGGCACAAACAGGAACAGGCAAAACGGTTGCTTTTTTGGTTGCCTGCATGAACAAACTTCTCACACACCCGGTGATTGAAAGCCCGCAAGCGGATCAACCCCGCACGTTGATTTTAGCCCCCACACGTGAGCTAGCCATACAAATCCATAAAGACGCACTGGCTCTGAACAACCACACCGGCCTTAAGCTAGGCCTCATCTATGGTGGTACGGATTATGACAAACAACGCCAGCAGCTCATCGAGGGTGTCGACATTTTAATCGGTACACCTGGCCGGATCATCGACTTTTTCAAGCAAAAAATTTTTAACTTACGCGCCATTCAATGCACCATAATGGATGAAGCCGACCGCATGTTCGACTTAGGTTTTATTAATGACATTCGCTTTTTACTGCGCCGCATGCCTGACCCAGACAAACGCCTCAACATGCTTTTTTCCGCCACCATGTCACATCGTGTCACAGAGCTGGCTTACGAGCACATGAACAACCCCACCGTGATTGCCATCGAGACCGAATCCGTCACCGCTGACAAGGTTAATCAGGTTATTTACTACACGGCCAATAATGAAAAAATTCCCCTGCTAATCAGCTTGTTCAAACATATGAACCCAACCCGCACCATCATCTTTGTTAATACCAAGCGTGCCGCCGACACCGTATGGCGCTACCTCGAAGGTAACGGTCTAAAGTCCGGCTTGCTCTCAGGTGATATTCCACAAAAGAAACGCCAGAGCTTGTTAACAGGGTTTCAAGAAGGCGAACTGCCCATACTGGTTGCCACCGACGTTGCCGCCCGCGGCCTGCACATCCCTGAGATCAGCCATGTCATCAATTTTGATCTACCGCAAAATGCAGAAGATTATGTTCACCGTATCGGCCGAACCGCCCGCGCGGGTGCCAGCGGAAATGCCATCAGTTTTGCCTGTGAAGACTACTCTTTTTATCTGCCTGAAATAGAGGCTTACATTGGTAAAAAAATCACCTCCGAGGCCATCGCCCCAGCACTTTTGATTGAACCCGCGCCGCCGGTAAAAAGTCCGCGCTCAGAAAAACCTCGCTCTGGCTCCGGCCCACGCCGACATCAAAATGGCAACAATTCGAATCAACGCGCTCGTCGCCCGTCCCGGCATAAATCGTAAATTTGATTGTTTGCATTCCGAGGTTTGAACAGCGGTCAGTACTCAGTCGTATTGTCTCACCTAACACATCAACTGCCGCATGAATCTTTGTATGTAGATGATCATCATTATTTTAATAAGATTTTCGCAGGATATTTTTTGGTTTTCAAGGCACTGCAAAGATGCGCATCACGAGCGATGTGATCGTAGCCGCAACGCAGAAGACCGTAAATACACAAAAAAATGTTAAAATAACTGCGATCACCCACCTACTGACACCTAAATCCTGCAAGTGCTCGCACTCACATAGCACAAGCTCTTGACCCGCCCATCAAAGGTAGCTCTCCGATGTTTGAACTCCGCGCCAACCCCATCGCCAATCTCAAAAATGACCTGCTCTCTGGCCTAACCGTCGCTCTGGCTCTGGTGCCTGAGGCAGTTGCCTTTGCCTTTGTCGCCGGGGTTGAGCCTTTGGTGGGACTGTACGCTGCCTTCATGGTCGGTTTGATTACGGCCGCTATTGGTGGTCGCCCAGGCATGATTTCAGGCGCTACTGGTGCCTTAGCGGTAGTGATGGTGGCCTTGGTGGCTGATCACGGAGTTGAATACCTGTTCGCGACGGTAGTGTTAATGGGGATTATCCAGATCACCGCCGGGGTGCTAAAACTGGGTAAATTTATTCGCCTGGTGCCCTACCCGGTGATGCTGGGATTTGTCAACGGCCTGGCCATCGTTATCTTTCTCGCCCAGCTGCCTCAGTTTCAGACAACAACAGCAAGCGGGACAATGGAGTGGCTGAGCGGCAGCGCTCTGTTTATGTTACTGGGCCTGATCATTCTAACCATGGCGATTATCCACTACCTGCCCAAATTCACCAGAGCGGTGCCATCATCACTGGTCGCCATCGTTGTTGTCAGCCTTATCGTGATTGCCTTTAATGTTGATGTTCGTACCGTTGGTGATATGGCCTCCATCGCCGGTGGTCTGCCTGACTTTCATATCCCAAGCGTGCCTTTCAACCTGGAAACCCTGTGGATCTGCCTGCCCTACGCCATCATTCTCGCGGCTATTGGCCTGATCGAGTCTCTGCTGACCCTGACCCTGATTGATGAAATCACCGAAACTCGCGGTCATGGCAACAAAGAATGTATTGCCCAGGGCACAGCCAACGTGGCCACCGGTTTTTTTGGCGGCATGGGCGGTTGCGCCATGATCGGCCAGAGCATGATCAATGTAAATTCAGGTGGTCGTGGCCGCCTGTCGGGCATCTCCGCTGCACTGTTTCTGCTCTGCTTCATTCTTTTTGCCAGCAGCTTAATCGAAATCATTCCGCTGGCGGCCTTGATCGGCGTCATGTTCATCGTCGTCATCGGCACCTTTGAGTGGTCGAGCTTCCGCATTCTCGGCAAAATCCCCAAAACAGACGCCTTCGTTATCATTCTGGTTTCCGCTGTCACTGTCGCTACCGATCTGGCCATTGCTGTTATCGTTGGCGTCATCGTCTCGGCGCTGGTGTTCGCCTGGGATACGGCCAAACGCATGGATGCCGACAGCCACACCGACGAAAACGGCACCAAAATTTATAGCCTGCACGGCCCCTTATTTTTTGGTTCTATCCACAGCTTCAAAAACCTGTTCGAACCACGCAATGATCCGGGCGATGTCATCATCGATTTCGCCAATACCCGCGTCTATGATCACTCGGGTATTGAAGCCATTGATGCGGTGGCCGAACGTTATCTCAATGCAGGTAAAAACCTGCATCTGCGCCACCTTAGCCCCGAGTGCCGCAAACTGCTGCGCAAGGCGGGTGATTTGGTTGAAGCCAACTATATTGAGGATCCCAAGTATAAAGTTGCTGATGACAGCCTGGACTAATTCAAACAACTGAAAAAATGGTGCGCCAGTTTCAATCGCACCTCAGACCACATCAACTTAGGGTAAAATGGCGCTATTTATCTAACTTGTAATAAGGCCTTGCCATGAAAACCCGCTTCATCACTCAGACAGCTGACCTTGAACAACTCTGCCAGCAACTCAGCCAGAGTGAGTTCGTCACTGTCGACACCGAGTTTGTCCGCGAGCAAACCTATTACCCACAGCTGGCCCTGATCCAGATTGCCGACCAGCAAACGATTGCCTGCATCGATCCACTCGCCATTGACGACCTGACCCCACTCAAACAGCTGTTTAGAAACCCAGCCGTCACTAAGGTATTTCATGCCGCTGGCCAGGATATGGAGATCTTTTATTTAATCTTCGGCGAACTGCCGCAACCGCTGTTCGATACCCAGATTGCTGCCACGGTGCTGGGCCAGGGCGAGCAGATTGGTTATGCCAACCTGGTAAAAGAGATACTCGGCGTCGACCTGGACAAAAGCCACAGCCGCACTAATTGGCTGCAACGACCACTCGATCCCAAGCAAATCAGTTATGCTGAAGACGATGTTCGCTATCTGAGCCAACTCTATCCACTACAACTAACGGCACTTGAAGCCCAAGGGCGTAGTGACTGGCTGAGAGATGATTTCGCCAGTCTTGGCAACCCGATTCGTTACCAGTCCAATCCAGATATGGCCTGGCGCAAGATCAAGGGGTTAAACAAACTCAAAGGCCTGCAGCTGGCGGTGCTGCAACAACTCAGTGCCTGGCGTGAACAACAAGCTATTGACAAAGACAAGCCTCGGCGCTGGATTGCCCCTGATGTGATCATGCTCGACATCGCCAAGTTGCGGCCCAAAGACACCACAGCACTGGGGAAAATTCGTGGCATTCCTGCTAATTTGGTGCAACGCAATGGTGACAAACTGCTGCAATGTGTTCGTAATGCCGAGACCATGCCAAAAGATGAATGGCCCAGCCTGCCACGCCTCAAACGGTAAACTGCCGCACAGGATGCCTTGGTGGATGTACTGTCTGCCATTATCAAACTCAACGCTCAGCAATATAAAATCACCCCCACCACCCTGGCCAGCCGCAAAGAACTGGAGCAGCTGGTGCACGGCGAACGAGAGCTGGCCATCCTTAGTGGCTGGCGCCGCCATCATGGCGGCGAGCAATTGCTGGCATTTTTACAGGGGGATTCCCAGCTACACTCACAAAACAACCAACTCAAGCTGGACTAAACTTCCGCATTCAGCAAAGCAAGGGGGACTGAGGCAGAGACACCGGCCGTCAATGTTATATGATTTCCATTCCTAAAGATTGATATCATGTTGCCCTAGGCATATTCGCAACAAAGACAGGAACAAACATGAACAAACAGGCTATCGACTGGACCATTACCTGCCACATGGACTATGGCAACAACGGCACCGTTGCCATTATTAAGCACAAAAATGGCAAAAGCGAAGTCAGCAGCATCACAACCTCGACAGCCAAGGGGGGGGACGACAACCAACGCTCGGTATTTCTCGGCGTCAACAACAAAAACGAAGCGCTCGTGATGGACCCCGAAACCAAACAGGTTGAATGCACCACTAGCATGGCCGCCGATAGCCGCTATTATTATGCCTATCGCGACAATCAGTCCAACCGTTTCTGGTTCACCAATGATGGCGACAAGGAAGGTAACGACACCCTGAATTGTGGCCGCGATGGTGGCACGGTGACGGTTGCCGTTAAAAACGGTAACGACGGTGAGGTTCTACAAACACTTTTGATTGGCCGTGGCCATCATGTATCAAGCTTTTGCCGTCCAAACGAAAGCAATCCAGCGCTGCCCAAGCATGCCTTTGTCAGCAATCTGCTGGATGGCACCATCTCTGTGGTCGGCAATAATGAGGATGACACGAAAAATTTCCTAAAGGTCATCACCACCATCAACCTGTTTGATGCCACCAAGGAAAAAGATGGGGCCGCAGACTTTCCCAATAACGCCTTTCCTCATGGCATGGAATTTTCTCCCGTCACCAACAGGCTCTACAACCTTAACAATGGTTATGCCTCTGTGGCAGTGATTAACCACATCAACAACGAAATAGAAAATACCATCCCCATGAAGATCAGCAGCAATCTGTTGCTAAGCCGTTGCGGCAACTTTCTGATTGGCAAAGGCGCTGATCGTAAAGGCAACCGCGACCACGTTATGGGCCGCCTGCAAGTATTGGATGTCAACAAGCAAGCTGTCGTCAATAGCGTCGACATTCAGGACTTTTACCCCAGCGTCTACCGTTTCAACCCCGAAGGCGATCGCCTCTACGTGACGGCCGGCGCAACGGGCAAAGGCACTCAGGCAGACAATCTACGTACCAACATCGTTCAGGTATATGACAGCAGCAAACTGCCTGAACTTAAACTCATTAAAGAAATCAAACTGGAAGACTGTCACTCAGGCCGTCGTCCCATTGCTTTCCTGGAACAGGGTGGCACTGCGCCACTGGTTTTTGTGCCCAATCCGGATCAAGGCAGCCTGGCCGTGATTGATAGCGACAGCAATGAAGTCATCAACACCATTAACGTCGGCGAAGGTAACATGAAGGAATTCAGCTTCTCCTTCTGGCACGACAAGGCTATTTACGGCGGCTAAGGAATGAAACCTAAGCAGTTAACGGCAATGGCCTGGCATTCGGGCCGTTATTATTTTCAAGATTAGAGAGTCGTCATGAAAACAGTTAAATCCATTATTACAATCTGCTTGCTAGGCTTGCTGAGCCTGCAGGTCAGCGCAGCCAGCAATAAAGATGATCAGGTTAACAGCATCCTTGAGAAGACCGGCTTCACTAAACTGTTACAACACGTACCTGGCTTTTCACAAGCGGTCTTAAAACA
>JAJRWO010000093.1 GCA_024276775.1 Gammaproteobacteria bacterium
CTGTTAAAAATTTATGATCTGATCGACAAACTGGAACCCAGTGAACAAGAAGCCCAACTGTTTCGGCCCATGCATGCGCTGTATATCTATCCCCTTGGCGCAGCCATGACACTGGCAAGCCTGCTAACACTGGCACTCAGTCTAACGGGCTTGAGGAGACAGCATGGATAATTGCCAATTATTAAGGCCCGAGTGGTTATGGTTGGCTTTGCCTCTGGCCTTGCTGGTGTTTTTGTTAAGTCAGTGCCGCGCCAGAACAGGCCATTGGCACAGCGTCTGTGATTCAAAACTGCTACCCTTTATCCTGCAAAGCCAAACACTCAAAACCAGTCACTGGCCACTATTGATCACCGCACTGGCAGGACTGCTGGCCATTATCGCCCTTAGCGGCCCCGTATGTGAACAACGGGAACAACCCGTATTTCGTGACCAATCGGCGCTGGTCATTGCCCTCGATCTGTCACGATCCATGGACGCCACTGATATCAAGCCCAGTCGTCTAGTGCGCGCCCGCCTGAAACTGATCGACATTCTCAAACAACGCCAAGAAGGTCAGACAGCCTTGGTTGTCTATGCCGCCCAGGCCTTTACCGTATCGCCGTTAACAGACGACACCGATACCATCATCTCGCTGGTTAACAGCCTCGACAGCAACATGATGCCGCAACAAGGCAGTGATAGCACCATCGCCATTGCCCAATCGGCGCAATTATTGCAGCAGGCAAGCATCCCTAAAGGCGACATCCTGCTGATTACTGATGGCATCAGCAATGAATATTTGCAAGCAACGCTAAATGAGATCAAGACGTATCAACACCGTGTTTCTGTGCTCAGTGTTGGCACCACTGACGGCGCACCTATCGCCATGCGTGATGGCGGATTTTTAAAAGACAAAAACGCTGCCATTGTGATTCCAAAACTCAAGGAAGCAGCACTGCAACAACTGGCTCAACAAGGCAATGGCCGTTACCACAACATCAGCAACGATGACAGCGACTTAAATTATTTGCTCGATATCATCACTGCCGAAGATGACAGCAAAGAAGCCGTCAGCGGCCTGAATACCGACCAATGGCGTGAAGAAGGGCCATGGTTATTGTTGCTACTACTGCCACTGGCGGCACTGGCATTTCGACGTGGTTATCTTGTGGTTATCGCATTGCTCATCATTCCCCTGCCTAATGATGT
Source organism: Gammaproteobacteria bacterium (assembly GCA_024276775.1). Taxonomy (GTDB): domain Bacteria; phylum Pseudomonadota; class Gammaproteobacteria; order Tenderiales; family Tenderiaceae; genus Tenderia. Next base: position 1,189 of record JAJRWO010000093.1, read on the forward strand.
CTATGCAGCAGAACTGTGGTTAAACCAAAACCAACTGGCCCATAAACAATTGCTACAAGGCAATGCTGAACACGCCGCCGAACTATTCAACAACCCTGAATGGAAGGCTGCTGCCTTCTATCGTGCAGGGCAATACCAACAAAGCATCGATGCATTGCAAGACATAAACAACACTGAGGCATTGTATAATAAGGCCAACGCACTGGCCAAAATGGGCAGGATTCAGGCCGCCATCGAAAGCTACGAAAAAGTATTGAAACAGCAACCCAACCATGAAGATGCCGAATACAACCTCAATTTGTTAAAACAAAAACCCGCCGAACAGGGTCAAGAAAAAAACAATGAATCAGAACAGGAATCAGAGGGCGATAATCCGCAACAACAGGGTGAAGAACAGCAAAGCGATCAAGCCGAATCTCAACAGCAAACACAACAAGGCAGTCAACAACAGCAAAAACAAACCGGCGATGAACAACAGCAAATGTCACAGCAAGCTGAGCAACAGTCTGAACAGGAAAGGGCCGAGCAAATGCAACAAAGCCAACAGAAAAATAATGAAAACAGTGACGCTGAAGAAGAACAGCAGGCCCAGCCAGACCAGGAATTCAGCGAAGTTTCAGAATCAGATATTGCTACCGAGCAGTGGCTAAGACGCATTCCTGATGATCCCGGTGGGCTGATGCGGCGCAAATTTCAATATCAATACCAGCAACAATCTCAACAACGCCATCGTGAGATAGAACCATGGTAAAAATAATTTCACTGTTATTTGGCCTTATTTTGCTGCCACTCAATAGTCTGGCCGCCAACATCACTGTTGAGGTTGATCGCGATCCGGTGTCCATTGATGAATCATTCAAAATTTTCTTTTTCGCCGATGATCGCATCACTGACACCCCTGACTTCAGCCCATTACAACAAGACTTTGAAATCCTCAGCCGTACCCAAAGCAGCAGTACGAAATACAGCAACGGTAATCTCAGCAAAAAGACTCGCTGGAACCTTGGTGTCATGGCCAAACGTAGTGGCACCCTCACCATCCCTTCCATTGCCATTGGCAATGACAACAGCCCAAGCATCAGCATCACAGTCAATGAAAGCAACAACAGCGCACAAAACGAGGCCAACCAGAACGCCGAAATATTCATTGAGGTCGATATCAGCCCTAGCTCGGTGTATGTACAACAACAGGTCATTTACAGTGTTCGCTTTTTTCGTGCCGTTAGCATCAATGCTGCCGGCATGTCAGAACCCAGCATAAACGATGCTGAAGTCGTGATAGAAAAACTGGGCGACGACGCCAGCTACGAAACCTATCGCAATGGCCGTCGTTATATTGTCATCGAACGAAAATATGCCTTATTTCCTCAGCAAAGTGGCAGCATTACCATTGAACCGATCACATTGGATGCCCAGGTAAGCGTGACAACACCTGGCGTCTTTGACCCGTTTGGTCAAAAAAGCACCACCAAGCGGCTTAAATCAAATAGCATCAAACTCGATGTAAAACCAATTCCAAGTAGCATCCATAGCCATTCATGGTTGCCCACCAGCGATCTGAAAATGACCGAGAACTGGTCACAACAACCGCCTGTGTTTATTGTTGGTGAACCCATTACCCGTACCCTGACGCTCAAGGCCGATGGCCTGACTGCGGCGCAGTTACCATCGCTAAACATGACAGATACACAGGTATTTAAAACCTATCCTGATCAACCCCGCCTGAATAACAAACCTGGCAGCCGCGGCATTAGTGGTACACGCCAAGAAAAAATCGCCCTGATCCCAACACAGGCCGGGCAGTTCACATTGCCAGAAATTCAGGTCAACTGGTGGAATATCAACAGCAACAAACTGGAAACTGCCACCCTGCCTGCTCGTACTGTGCAGGTACAGCCAGGGGCAAATACCCTGACAGCAAACACGCCCGCAGCAATCGAAACGCCAGCTAAGCCGGCAATCATTGCGCCGACAACAACAGCCGCCACGACACCAACGGTTACCGTGGTTAAAGAAACAAGCAGTATCTACAGTACACTAAACATTTTTCTGGGCCTCGGCTGGTTCATCACCGGCATTGCCTGGTTCATCAGCAAGCGTCATCACAAGACCACTCATAACGCAGATCTGGCCAGCCAAAAACAGCCCGCAAAAATATCCCTTAAAGCGGTCAAAAATGCCTGCCTAAGCCACAACCCACAACAAACTCAAATAGAGTTACTTAACTGGGCCAACGGCCACTGGCCTGACAACCCACCAACCAATATCGGCGAAATTGGCAGGCGTTTGGACCCGGCAACACAGCAAGAGATCAAACACCTTAACCAGGCACTCTATGGTTCAAGCAGCGATCGCTGGCAAGGCAATGGCCTGTGGCAACACTTGCCTGTCGCAGCAAAAACAATTGCAAAGAAACCAGACAAACAAAAAGAGCGCTTAATGCCACTCTACCCCTAAAGAGGAAACGCCCCCAAAGTGATCCTCGGCTGCAAAAAAAGACAGCATGGCCAAATTCAATTTGATAATGAACAAGCGGCCAATGCTGAACTTGAGATGATGAATAGCAGTGATGGCATGTATCTTTTAAGTGATAAAACAATACTGATAACCCTTGAACTGGCCAATACCGATGACAAAGAGCAAACAGCCACGTTTAATCTGAAGGGTTTTACCGCTGCTTATCATTGGTGCAACAAATAATTTTCAAATATACTGACGCCTATTGTTCTTGCGCTTGTACTTATTCGACAATAAGGCTTGCAGCAGCTCTGCCCGTCGTTTAAAAATCATAATGAGTGTATAATGCCGGGCTTATTATTGATGTCGCCCGTCACCGTAATCGTGACTGTCCTAACTATAATTTATCAGCCTTATGAATCCGGATCTAAACCAACTACACCCCTATCCTTTTGAGAAGCTGGCCAAACTCAAGGCCGAGATTACACCCCCTGCTAATCTGGCCCACATTGCCCTGTCGATTGGTGAACCGAAACATCCAGCACCGCAGTTTATTGCAGATGAACTGACGGCTAGCTTGCAAGGCCTGGCCAAATACCCCATTGCCAAAGGGTTGCCTGAATTACGCCAAAGCATTGCCAGGTGGCTAAGCCATCGCTTTCAGTTACCCGCCAATAGTATCGATGCCGACCAGCATATTATCCCGGTCAACGGCACCCGCGAGGCCTTGTTTGCCTTCGCCCAGGCGGTGGTTGATCGGACTAACAAACCATTAGTACTAACACCCAACCCTTTCTACCAGATTTACGAAGGCGCCGCCTATTTGGCCGGGGCCGAACCTTATTACCTCAACTGTACGGCTGCCGACAATCATTATTTGCCAGACTTTGATGCCGTGTCTGAGTCCACCTGGCAGCGCTGCCAACTGATTTATTTCTGCAGTCCTGGCAATCCCACCGGTGCCGTCATTGGCCGCGAGACATGGCAAAAGCTGATCAGGCTGGCCGACAAGCACGATTTCATCATCGCCTCGGATGAATGTTATTCAGAAATTTATCCTGACGAGCGCAAGCCCCCCATTGGGCTATTGCAGGTGGCGGCCGAAATAGGCCGTACCGATTACCAGCGCTGCGTAGTCTTCCATAGCCTGTCGAAACGTTCTAACCTGCCCGGCATGCGCTCTGGCTTTGTCGCGGGTGATGCTGAGGTATTAAAAAAATTCCTGCTCTATCGCACCTACCACGGTTCCGCTATGCCTCCCCACCATCAAGCCGCCAGCATCAAGGCCTGGGGCGATGAACAACATGTTTTGAATAACCGCAACCTGTATCGCCAAAAGTTTAAAGCGGTGCTGGAAATATTGTCCAACGTGATGGATGTACAGCAACCTGATGCCGGCTTTTATCTGTGGGCCAAAACACCCATCAGCGAAACGGAGTTTGCCCAACGCCTGCTTGCCGAACAAAACGTCGCCGTGCTGCCAGGCAGTTATCTATCACGCAAAGCCCATGGCGAAAACCCTGGCAGTGGCTATGTACGCATGGCCCTGGTCGCACCACTGGATGAATGCATCGACGCCGCTAATCGAATTAAAACACTCATTCATTCACTTTAAAACAAACAACGGAGTTTTAACCATGCCTGACCTGAAAACCATTATCGAAGCGGCCTTTGAACACCGTGCTGACATCAACCCACGCAATGTTGATACCCACGTTAAGGA
>JAJRWO010000094.1 GCA_024276775.1 Gammaproteobacteria bacterium
GCCACACCAATATGAGCGATATGCATGCCGTAAAAACTACGCGGAATGGCGTTAAGTCGATGCCCCCAAGGCAGATCAGCATTCGTCGCTTTGAAACGCACGCGAATACTATACATCGCCGTGGTCACAATCCAGGCCGCCATAACCACTCCCAGTGCCGGTAGCCATGACCAAGCCCCCATCAGAAAGGGCACCACAACCGCCACAATCGCACTGGCAATAAAAGCCCAACGCAGTTGTCTCAGCATGTCAGGCATATCCGCCTTTTTCCAACGGGCAAGCGGCCCTATGCCCACCAGGAATACCAGCGGCACCAGTAATGGCACAAAGATGGCATTAAAATAAGGCGCGCCAACGGAAACCTTATTGGTGGTTTCAACAAGACCCAACGAAGCCAGCGTTTCAATAATGATAGGATAAATAGTCCCCAGCAATATCGCCGCCGACATAACGGTTAAAATGACATTATTGGTCAACAGCATGGTCTCTTTTGACACCAGATCAAACTTGCCACCCTGACCAATTTTTGGTGCCCGCCAAGCAAATAATAATAGTGAACTCACGACGACAAGAAACAGAAAACCGAGAATAAACGTGCCGCGTTCAGGGTCAGTGGCAAAAGCATGCACAGAGGTAATCACCCCTGAACGTACCAAAAAAGTACCCAGCAAACTCAAAGAAAAGGCAATAATCGCCAACAATACTGTCCAGCTTTTAAAACCACCACGCTTCTCGGTGACCACCAAAGAATGGATCAGGGCCGTGCCGACCAACCAAGGCATCAGCGATGCGTTTTCGACTGGATCCCAAAACCACCAACCGCCCCAGCCAAGCTCGTAATAAGCCCACCATGAACCCAAGCCGATACCACCTGCCAGAAAAGACCAGGCAATAATTGTCCAAGGCCGTGACCAGCGCGCCCAAGCGGCATCCAGACGCCCCCCCATCAAAGCCGCAATCGCAAAGGCAAAGGCAACAGAAAAACCAACGTAGCCCATATAAAGCATGGGCGGATGAATAATCAAACCAAAATCCTGTAGCAGCGGGTTCAAGTCGCGACCATCCGGTGCAGCAGGTATCAAACGCTCAAACGGATTCGACGTCAGTAACAGAAACAACAAAAAACCAACCGCGATCAGGCCCAACACTCCGATAACGCGAGCCACCATTTCGTCAGGCAGATTTTTACTGAAAATAGACACTAGAAAGGTCCACAGCCCCAGCATCATGGCCCACAGCAACAACGAACCTTCGTGTCCACCCCAGACACCAGCAACCTTATATTGAATCGGCAACAGCGAGTTGGAGTGTGATGCGGCGTATAGCACCGAATAATCATTTGTCACAAAGGCGTAAACCAGGCAGGCAAACGAGATGGCGACAAAGATAAATTGACCCTGGGCCAACGGTCGAGCCATAGCCATCCAGGGGCGGATATTCAGCTGTGCACCAAGAATAGGAAAAATACTCTGCAAAACAGCAAGGCAAAGCGCGATAATCAGGGTGAATTGACCAATTTCTGGGATCATTGTGCTGTTCCTTGTGCGGCAGCCTTTGCAAGGGCATCAGCCACTTCAGGCGGCATATAAGTTTCATCATGTTTAGCCAACACCTCTTCGGCCTCAAAGACCCCCCTCGGACTCAGCTTGCCCTGCGCCACTACGCCCTCCCCCTCACTGAACAGATCAGGCAAGATGCCGGTGTATTTCACAGTCACCACTTCAGCATTGTCAGTGACATTGAAATGCACAGTCAGACCATCATCTTCACGCTTAACACTGCCCGTCTCTACTAGCCCTCCAAGGCGGAAGGTGCGATCTTTGGGGGCCTCATTAGCCACGACTTCTGTCGGACTAAAAAAGTGGTTTATATTACTCTGCAATGCATTCAATACCAGTGCAGCTATTGCTGTCACCGACACCAAACCAAGCACGATAAACATCATGCGCTTATGTCTAGCCTTCATCTACTCCACCTCAGAATTCATACGCATCATACGACCCAGGCGCTGCAATAAAGTTCGCTTTCGTCGTACAACTAAAATTGTTTCAACCACCATGAACAAAGCCGTAACAGCGTACGAGCCCCAAATATAAAAGCCATGACCGCCCATGGCAAACCACTCAGCCATCTTATTTCTCCTCCCGCTGCACCATCTCTTTCACCCAAACCGTTTTACTTTCACGTTCGAGAATAGTGTTACGCACCCGAGTCAGCGTCACCGCAATCGTGTAACACCAGCAAGCAAACGTCATGATTAACAAGGTCCAGAGCATGATATCCGTCATACTGGTTTCTATTCCACCTGATTCACTCATCTTGATCGAAGCCCCCTGATGCAACGTATTCCACCATTGCACCGAGTAATAGATAATAGGCACATTGATTACCCCAACCAGCGCCAGTAAACCACATGCACGAGCTGCACGACGCGGGTCATCAATGGCAGATTCCAACGCCATGTAACCGATATAGAGGAACAACAAGATCAGCTCAGAGGTTAGACGTGCATCCCAGACCCACCAGGCACCCCACATTGGCTTGCCCCACAAGGCCCCGGTCCACAAGGTGATAAAAGTAAACATCGCCCCTGTCGGCGCCAGTGCTGAGGCCATCATAGATGACAGGCGAGTACGCCAGATCATACCCGCCGCTGCCCAGCCCGCCATAACGACATAGATAAGCATGGACATCCAAGCCGCCGGCACATGAATAAACATGATGCGATAGCCCTCACCCTGCTTGTAATCCGTCGGCGCAACGAAAAAGCTCATGTAGAGACCAATCACCAGCAACAATACTGCGGCCACCGCAAAGCCGGTCGCCAACCGACCGGCCAGCGGGTAGAAAATCGATGGTGCAGAATATTTAAACAGGTTCATCGCAACACTTCATTGTTAATGTTTTTAAAATAACGCTGAAACAAATTGGGTTTTTACAAACATCCAAGACAGCTATTCTACCGATATTCTCAACGCCGCTGCCACTGCCAACGGCGCTAACAGCAAAGACAGAATCAGCATCGCCCCCAGCAATGACAAGTGCCCTTCTGCCCCCATGCCCGAGACGGTGGCTTCAACCCCACCCGCACCAAAAATCAGCACGGGAATATAGAGCGGTAACACCAGCAGCGACACCAGCACACCGCCACCGCGCAAGCCCAGCGTTAGCGCTGCGCCAATGGCACCCAGCAGGCTTAGCACCGGCGTCCCCAGTAACAACGTCAGCACCAACATCATCAGCGCATCACCACCAAGACCAAACTGCAAGCCCAGTAACGGTGCCATCAGCACCAACGGCAGGCCGGAAATAATCCAGTGAGCCAGTATCTTGCCAAATACCATTAGCGCCAACGGCTGCGGCGTCAGCAACAACTGTTCCAGAGTGCCGTCATTAAAATCGTCTGCAAACAGGCGACTCAGCGACAGCATCGAAGCCAGCAATGCTGATACCCACACCACCCCGGCAGCCATGGAGCGCAGCAAGTCGGTTTCTGGCCCCACCCCAAGCGGGAACAGGCTAACCACAATGATAAAAAAGAACACCGTCGTCAATACATCCGAACGATGACGCAAGGCCAGCATCAGGTCGCGGGCAATGATACATTTTAAAGCCGCAAACATCAGCACTCACTCAAATGGAGATGCTGTAACTTGCCCACCTCCACATCGACCTCTTGATGAGTGGTCAAAATCACCATCCCACCATCAGCCACATGCTCTTTAATCATTTCCAACAACATGCTCACCCCCGCCACATCCAGGGCCACGAACGGTTCATCCAAAATCCATAACTTGCAGCGTTGCAGCAATAATCGCGCTAAAGAAACTCGTTTCTTCTGCCCTTGAGACAGTACCTTGACCGGAAGTTCAAAACAACGCGCCAGCCCCATGCTCTTCAAGGCCACTTCCACCTTGCGTTCGCTGACATCAAAACCACTCAGCCGAGCAAAGACGTGTAGATTTTCATACGCCGTCAACTCAAACTTGAGGCCATAGTGGTGCCCCATATAGATCAGCTCGCGATTAAAGTCCTCAGCCAGCTTGCGAGTCAGTGTGTCGTCCCACCGTATCTCACCGTCTTCAGGCAACACCAACCCGGCAATAGCACGCAACAACGTAGTTTTGCCGCTGCCATTGGCACCATGAACATGCAGCAGACTACCTTCTTCTTAAGAAAAAGATAAGCCCGAAAACAGCTGCCTGTCTCCGCGAACACATTCTAAATTGGCAATATTAAGCATGAGAAAAGACGCACCACTTCGACCTAAAACCCAAAAGACCGTCGATTATACATCAAAGCAAGCGAATGTCC
>JAJRWO010000095.1 GCA_024276775.1 Gammaproteobacteria bacterium
CAGCGTGCGGCTAAGGCATGTGCGGTACTGAAACGTCAGGGGTTTACATCAACACATAAACTTAATGGTGGCATGATGGCGTGGGTAGATGCCAATATGCCGATTAATCGCACGAAATAATTAATAGTGTACGGGGTTTAGGAAAGTTATGGCAGAAGAACAGGCTCAAGGGCAGTTTTCCATTCAGAAGGTTTACGTTAAAGATGTTTCATTTGAAACACCCAACTCGCCTGCGATTTTTTCAGAGAGTAAATGGGAACCTGATGTGAGTGTGCAGCTAAATAGCGGTGCTGCGCAGCTGGAAAATGAGATGCATGAAGTGGTGCTGTCGGTTACGATAACGGCTAAGGTTGACGATAAAATTGCTTACCTGGTTGAGGTGCAGCAGGCCGGCATTTTTCAATTAAAAGGCTTTGAAGAAGGTCAGCTGGGGCATCTATTGGGTGCGTTTTGTCCAAACATTCTCTTTCCATATGTGCGTCAGGAAATTTCTGGCATGGTCGCGCGCGGCGGTTTTCCACAGATGTTGCTACAACCGGTCAATTTTGATGCCTTGTACGCGCAGCGCATGCAGAAAAATCAGGGTCAAGAAGAAGCAACGCATTAATAACGTTTTATTTTTTTACTTAAATGACAACTGCCTCTCAGGTTAACACTGCTGTTATAGGTGCTGGAGCCTGGGGGACGGCCTTGGCGACATTGCTGGCTGGAAATGGTCAGCCGGTTTGTTTGTGGGGGCGAAATGCTAGCCAGCTGCAAGAAATGGCTGCCAGTCGTGTTAATCACCAGTACCTTCCTGGTGTGGTTTTATCTGAAGCCTTACGCTTTGAATCTGATCTTGCTGTTGCTGTGTCAGGTGCGCAGGATTTGTTGTTGGTGGTGCCTAGTCATGCTTTTCGGCAAGCACTTGAGTCCGTAAAGCCATACATTTCTGAAATAACGCGCTTGATTTGGGCCAGCAAGGGTTTTGAGCCGGGGACAGGACGCCTACTTCATCAGGTTGCCGAAGATGTGCTTGGTGTCAACCGTCCAATGGCCGTTATTACAGGGCCGACATTTGCGCTGGAGGTGGCTAAGGGCTTGCCAACAGCGCTTACGGTTGCGTCTGCTGACCCATCTTTTGCTGTCAATATTGCCGCACGTCTTCATAATAATACCTTTCGCGCCTACACATCGATGGATGTGCCGGGGGTTGAGGTAGGCGGTGCGGTCAAAAATATTCTGGCTATCGCGGCCGGCATTTCCGATGGCCTGGGCTATGGTGCCAACGCCCGTGCTGCCTTGGTTACCCGTGGTCTGACAGAGGTTATGCGCCTGGGCGAGGCGCTTGGCGGCCGCAAGGAAACCTTGATGGGTTTGGCCGGGCTGGGTGACTTGCTGTTGACTTGTACCGATGATCAGTCGCGTAATCGCCGTTTCGGTCTGGCGCTGGGGCGAGGGCTGTCGATTGACGAGGCGCGAGCATCAATCAATCAAGTGGTTGAAGGGATGGATGCTGCAGGTGAAGCTCATAGACTGGCGGAATCGCTGTCGATTGAAATGCCAATCATTGAGCAGGTTTATCGGGTCTTGTTTAATCAATGTCCACCACGCGAAGCTGTACATTATCTTTTGACCCGCCAGCAAAAGGCCGAGTCGGTCTGATTGTTATTTCGTTTTAAAAATATTTGTAAGAAGGTGGCGTGAGCTTGACGTGATCCTTAAGCCCCCGACTTTGTCGGGGGCTTTTGGCGTATTGTCTGAAAACAAGTGGTCGTGTTTACATAGTGCCTACTGCTGGTGCGTTATGTGAGTATGAGCTTAGGTGTTAGGGTATTTGTTGAGCAGTGATCGTGCTGGGATTTCGCAAGCGCCTTTCAAGTATTAAAAATAAACTGTTGGAGAGAGATCATGATCAGGGTAGGTATAGTGGGCGGTACAGGTTACACGGGCGTGGAACTGCTGCGTTTGTTAGCGGCGCATCCTGATGTCGAATTGTGCGCCATTACCTCGCGCTCAGAAGTGGGTGTGCCGGTTGCCGATATGTTTCCTAACCTGCGTAACAAGCTTGATCTTTGTTTTAGCGAGCCAGCACTTGAAAACCTGTCACAGTGTGACGTGGTGTTTTATGCGACGCCGCATGGGGTGGCAATGGCTGGTGCTGGTGAATTGCTGGAAAAGGGTATTAAAGTGATTGATTTGGGCGCCGATTTTCGTATCAAAGATATTCCAACCTGGGAGCAGTGGTATGGCATGCAACACACTGCCCCAGAATTGGTGTCTGAGGCGGTTTATGGTTTGCCCGAAGTAAACAGGGGTGCAATCAGATCGGCGCGTTTGGTTGCCTGCCCGGGCTGTTATCCCACTGCGGTGCAGTTGGGTTTTATGCCATTACTGGAAAATGATCTGGTGGCGATTGATTGCTTGATTGCTGATGCCAAGTCGGGGGTTAGTGGTGCTGGACGTAAGGCTAGTGTCGGTACACTATTGTGTGAGAGCAGTGAAAATTTTAAGGCTTATGCAGTTGCTGGTCATAGACATCTGCCGGAAATTAGCCAAGGTTTGACGCAGATGGCTGGCACGAATGTATGCCTTACCTTTGTGCCGCATCTGGTGCCGATGATTCGCGGTATCCATGCCACCCTTTATGCAACATTAAAGAGCGATGCTGATTTACAGTTATTGTATGAACAGCGTTATCAGGATGAAGCTTTTGTTGATGTGATGCCGGAAGATTCTCACCCTGAGACACGTAGTGTTAAGGGTGTCAATCAGTGTCGTATTGCCATTCATCGGCCTCAGGGTGGGAGCACGGTGGTGGTGTTGTCGGTCATCGATAACCTGGTCAAAGGGGCAGCGGGTCAGGCGGTTCAGAATATGAATATCATGTTTGCGCTGGATGAAAATACAGGTTTAGATAGTATTGCCTTGTTGCCATAATGCAATGGTTATTGAGCCAGGGGTGAATAAATAAAGGCAGGTGAGCGAGTGGTCAAAAGCCATCGGCCCTGGCAGCGCTGGCTGATTTTGATCGTTGGCTGGGTGGGGATGCTTTGTCCAGTTATGGGTTAAAGCAGGCTCAGGCAGGCTACAACCTTGCAGTCTGATTGAAACGGCGATGGGTGCTGAGGTGAGTGGTAATCTTGCCCATCAGGGGCGCGGGTGAGTCAGAGACTGAAGATCATATAATATTTGCAAATAGCGCTCTAACCTGGTGTTTATTTAGGCGTTCTGATGGAGAAAAATGCAGCGCTAAAGTGAGTATTTTCCGGTTGAAGAGCATTCAAATAAGTGCTGGAATTTTCCTGATCATGGTGCTAGGGTATAATGCAGTCAATCGGGTAATATATTAGAGGTTTGGTTTAATGACGATGGCAATAGAAAGTTTGGAAGATGGTTCTCCAGTAGTTTTTTTCGATAGCGCAGTCAACAAAGTGCGTGAGTTGATTGATGAAGAAGGTAATGATGCACTTAAATTGCGCATATACATTTCGGGCGGAGGTTGTTCTGGTTTTCAGTATGGCTTTACCTTCGATGAAAGCGTGAATGAGGGTGATACCGTTGTTGAGAAAGAAGGGGTTAGCCTGTTGATTGACCCCATGAGCTACCAGTATTTGGTTGGGGCTGAGATTGATTACAAAGATGATCTTGAGGGTGCGCACTTTGTGATTCGTAACCCAAACGCAACAACAACCTGCGGCTGTGGTTCGTCGTTTTCTGTTTAAGAGTTAGAGTCTAATGGCTACAAAAGGGCTGGCATTTCAACTGGGCTGGCACTTTTTGTTTTAGGCGGGATAGATTCCGCCCAGAATTGTATTTTCACTTGCGCCGGTAACGGTGGCGATATTGCCGGGTTTGTTTTCCAGAGTCTGCTTTGCCAGCCAAGCAAAGGCGGCGGCCTCTACCCACTCAGGGGCAACCCCCAATTCGGTTGTTGTTGTTATTTTGGCTCTTCTTTCCAGGCGGCCTTCCAGACCCTGCATTAAGTAAGTATTAAAAGCGCCACCACCACATATATATACTTCATCACAGTTGGTCGCATGCGTCTCGATTGCGCGAGCAATAGTTTCAATGCTGAATTGAGTCAGTGTGGCTTGAATGTTTTTCGGCTTGTCACTTATTGGGTATTGTTTTAGCCAGTGCAGGTTAAAGTATTCACGGCCAGTACTTTTTGGTGGTGGCAGAGAAAAGTAGTTATCCGTGAGTAGTTGTTGCAGCAGTTTTTCGTTCAGGCTTCCCGCTGCTGCCCATGAGCCATTTTTGTCGTAGGGCAAGTTTAAGTGTTGTTGGCTCCAATCATCTAGCAGACAGTTGCCGGGGCCGGTATCAAAGCCAGAGATCGCTTGGCTTTGATCTGCTGTTAGTACGGTGATGTTGGCGATACCACCAATGTTGAGTATGACTCGATTATATTGCGCGGAACGAAAAAAGGCATTGTGGAAGGCTGGAACAAGTGGGGCTCCCTGTCCACCAGCGGCGATATCTCGGCGACGAAAATCAGCAACTGTGGTAATGCCAGTGAATTGGCTGATGCAGTTGGGGTCGCCTATTTGTAAGGTAAATGGCGGGGTATTGTCCGGGGCGTGAAAAATGGTTTGGCCATGACTACCGATGGCGGTTATTTGTTTTTTATCAATGTGTTGTTGTTGAGTAAGCTGATTAGCGGCCTCTGCAAAGCTTCTGCCTAATTCGGTATCCAGTGTGCCGAAATCACGCAGATTAAACGTTTCTGAGCGAATCAGTTGTTGTAGTTTTTGACTTAGTTTGTGGGGAAAGGCATGACTGTGGCTGGCGATTAATTTGCAGCCATTATTGCTGAGGTCAAACAGAGCGGCATCAATGGCATCCATGCTGGTACCCGACATCAGGCCAATGTAGTAAGTCATGGTTAGGGGTTGGAAACTAACGCAATATTAGTCTGATTGAGAAGCTTCAGGCTGACCATCAGTTGACCGGCTTGTTGTTTAAAGTCGGCTAGAAATTTCTTCGGTAAAGGTTGTGCATCGGGCAGTTTTACAGTTAAAGGGTTGCGCACTGAACCGTTGACGCGAAATTCGTAGTGCAAATGTGGGCCAGTGGCCAAGCCAGAGCTGCCGACATAACCGATGGTTTGCCCTTGTTTAACGCGTGAGCCGCTACGAATGTCTTTTGCATAGTTTGACATGTGTGCGTACAGGGTGCTGTAAGTGCTGCCGTGTTGAATAATCACGGTTTTGCCGTAACCACCTTTTTTGCCGCGGTGGACGATCTTGCCATCGCCGGTCGCTTTGATTGGTGTGCCGCGTTTGGCGGCATAATCAACGCCTTTATGGGCGCGAATTTTATTGAGTACAGGGTGTTTGCGTTTCAGGTTAAAGCGTGAGCTAATGCGCGAAAAATCTACGGGTGTGCGTAAAAATGCTTTACGCATGCTACGGCCGTCAACTGAATAGTAATCAGTATGACCGTTGTTGTCAGTGTAGCGGATAGCCTGAAAAGACTTGCCGCGATTGTTGAATGTGGCAGCGATAATGTTGCCATTACGAATTTTTTCACCGTCGAGAAAAACTTCTTCATATATAACCGCGAAATTATCCCCTTGGCGTATGTCGAGAGCAAAGTCGATATCCCAGCCAAAGATGCCCGCTAGCTCCATGGTGAGTTTGTCAGGCAGGTCAACAGACTGAGCACTTAAAAAGAGTGAATCATTGATGGTAGCAGTCGCTTGGGCGGTGCGATATTCCAAAGGCCGTTCAATGACCTCTGTTTCGAAGCTGTCTTCGCCGCGTAGCATGTGCAGGCTTTTACCAAGGTCGAATTCATAGCTCAGTTCGGTTAACGTGTTTTTATCAATGCGTAGCTTGATTTTGTCGCCAGGGAAAAGGCGCTTGAAATATTTTGCAGCAGTCTTGTTTGAGGTGACTTTGTAAAGCTCTTGTGGGCTCAGGTTATTGCGCTGGAATAGTAGTGAAAGATTGTCCCCTGATTTAATTGTGGCTGTTAGCCACTCTCCTGGAGGTTCTGGGGTGATGCTTAATTGTTCGGTTTCGGTCGCACCCTGGAGTTGATCTGGGATTTTCAGCTCTGTTGGCGTGCTGATAACGGCTTGAGAGGCCGTAAAATCGGGTGCGCGGGTTGCTTCGGCATCAACCGGCAACATCCCGATTGCGACCAAAAGAATCACTGTACCGCCAAGTACAAGCAACCAATGTAAGTTTTTGCCGATTATCATGTTTATTGTTTTCGGCACTTATCCGTCCTTATTAAAGCTTGTGTAGTAGAAATTTGAAATGGTTCACAAAAAGCGCCTATCACTCAAACGCCAACGCCACATTATAAGCCCGTCAATGAAAAAATGTGGAATAGGTCGATGTCATGAGCCATTCCCATTTATAATGCCCGCTTTCCCCTGTGTTTGCTAGGGGTGGGTATATACGAGGGTAGTGATGATCGGGGCAGAAGAACAGCTAAGGCTGATCAAGCGAGGTGCCGACGAGGTGCTTCGTGAAGAAGAGCTGGTGGCACGCTTGAAGCAGGGACGGCCCTTGCGCATCAAGGCGGGTTTTGATCCGACAGCGCCGGACTTGCATCTTGGTCATACCGTATTAATCAATAAACTGCGGCAGTTCCAGGATTTAGGTCATGAGGTGATGTTTCTGATTGGTGACTTCACTGGCATGATCGGAGATCCAACGGGTAAAAATATTACTCGCAAGGCGCTGACGCGGGATGAGGTTATCGAGAATGCTCGTACCTATGAGCAACAAATCTATAAAATTCTTGACCCGGCAAAAACCTTGGTAATGTTTAACTCTAGTTGGATGGGGGCGATGAGTGCTGCGGATCTGATTCAGTTAGCAGCAAAGCACACTGTGGCGCGAATGCTTGAGCGAGATGACTTCAATAAACGCTACAACAGTGGACAATCTATTGCTATTCACGAGTTTATTTACCCGTTGGTACAGGGGTATGACTCTGTTGCGATGAAGGCCGATGTTGAATTAGGGGGTACGGATCAGAAGTTTAATTTGTTGGTTGGGCGTCAATTGCAGGAGGCGCATGGACAAAAGCCACAGGTTGTTTTGACCATGCCCATCCTTGAAGGTCTGGATGGGGTACAAAAAATGTCCAAATCATTGAATAACTATATCGGTATTCATGAAGCGCCAGATGAGATGTTTGGTAAATTGATGTCCATTTCCGATGAATTGATGTGGCGTTATTTTAAACTGTTGAGTTTTCGCCCCTGGGCTGAAATAGAAGGCTTGCAACAGCGGGTTTCAGAAGGTATGAACCCACGGGATGTTAAATTTCAGCTAGCAGACGAAATTATCAGTCGTTTTCATGATAAAGGCGACGCGGTACAGGCGCAGGCGAATTTTATTGCCCGCTTTCAAAAAGGGGCAATGCCAGATGATATGCCAGAGATAGCACTGGCTGTTGTTGATGGCAAGTTGGCAATCGCCAACCTCTTGAAAGAAGCAGGGTTGACGGCGAGCACATCAGAGGCGATGCGGATGATTAAACAGGGGGCGGTTAAGATTGATGGTGAAAAGGTGGTTGATAGGGGGTTGGCGCTTGCTGCTGGCAGTGCTGCCGTATATCAGGTGGGTAAACGACGGTTTGCTAAGGTGCGTTTATTTTGACTGTATCGTATTTAGATTGCTAAGGTCGGCCCGTGATGTGAATTAAGAGGATATAAAAAATAGGGCGTAAAACGCTTGACTCATTAAAAAAGAATCGTATAATGCGTCACTCCTTGAAGCAGGACAGGTCGAAAAGGCCGCTGAGACAAGGAGGTCGGCAAGAAAGTTATGTTGACAAAGAGGTTAGCTGCTGTAGAATGCGCTCCTCTGTTACGACCCACAGGTCATAACTGCTC
>JAJRWO010000096.1 GCA_024276775.1 Gammaproteobacteria bacterium
GGTGGGGTTGGGGTTTTCAGCCCGCAGGCGGGTGAATATTTCGACACGCTTGTGTATATTCATGAAGAGGGTATTGCTGTGGATACGAAAGCTAATGGTGCCAGTTGCAAAGTGGCAGGGCAAGTATAAACTTACCCTTTTGTTATAGGGTAATTTATAATGCTGCTTGATGGTATTGGCGGTGTTCAGTGAAACGGGTGTTGCCCTTCAATTTTTAAACCAAACCTAGGTTGTGACGTAAGTATGGAATCCAATAACAACGCTGATCAATATTCAGATCGCAAGTCTCGCCGTACCAGAAAAGCTCGCCGTTCTCATAATAACCGCATGAAAATATGGGGTTTGACTGTTGTTTTGTTGTTGCTGATCATAATTTTGATTATTAGCCGTGCTTACAGTAGTTCACAAGTCGATAAGCTCTCCAATCGGGTGAGTAGCATTCAACAACAGTTATTTGTTAAAGAAGAAGAAGTCGATGACCTCCGTTCGCAGTTGACACAGTTAAAAGGTGAGCTGAAAGGATATGTAGAAGGGCGCATTCCCAGTGTGATGAGCTTGGTGCCAGACGAGGTTCTTGAGGTGAATAAAGATATTATCAAAAATATCGTTTTTTCGGTAATCATGCAAAATGGCTCCAAGGTGTATGAATACAAGCTGGTAATGGAAAATCTGACCAAAGAAATTATAGTGCCTAAGTTCAAACTGCTGATATTTGATAAATATGGTATTCAGATTGGTTTAGACCAGGTTCTGAAGGGTGAGGTGCTGGCCCCAGGTGAAAGCCGCTCCTACTCGTCAAAGGTGGAATTTTTTATGAACAATGAACCCGTGTACTTTCAGGTTTTCAGTGAGGCTCCGCGCAGGCCAGCACTGCGTATACAAGACCATGTTGAATAAACAGGATCATTGGTGTTGATTGTTGCACCACTGCTGCCACATATGGCGGTATTGCTGTTCCAGCAATTGCGTAAATTCCTCGCCGTTACATAGTTTGGATGCCTGCATTCGTGGGCGCAATTCCTGTCGTAAATTTTGTAACTGTTGAATATCCTGGCTAAGCGCCGTTGCCGCTGCGATGAATGTGGCTTCTGAGTTGGCAATGCAGTTATTCAGGCCCAGGTTAGATAAAATACTTGCCCCCATCCGGGATGAATGTCGGTTGCCTGCCAGGCTAATAACAGGGACGCCCATCCATAAGGCGTGGCAACTGACGGTATGGCCATTCCAGGGGAAAGTGTCGAGAATAATGTCCACATCCGCATGGCCGGATAGATAGGTATCCAGGTCTTTCGCGGCGCTAAATTCGATGCGATCAGCGTTGATCCCATGAGCGACAAATAGCGTTTCAAAATGGATTCGTGTTGGTAGGTCATTGAGTGACAGACATTGGATTAGCATTTTTGAGTCAGGGACAGCCTTAAGCACTCCCGCCCAGCGTTTGATAACGTCTGCCCCTATCTTGGCCAAATTATTAAAGGACGCGAAGGTGATATAGCCGTTCTTGAGTGCCGGGGTGGGTGATACCGGTGGACAGTTTTTCGGCGCTTGGTAACAAAAAAATGTGTTCGGCATGCGGCACAGTTTTTCGCTGTAATAGGCATCCATTTCCGGAGCCGGGTCACAGTAATTGTCAGTAATCAAATATTGAATAGATGCTAATCCAGTGGTATTGGGATAGCCAAGATAAGAGACTTGAACAGGCGCTGGCTGCATTGCAAACAGGGTCATGCGGTTATTGTCTGTGTGGCCTGCCAGATCAATCAATATATCAATTCGGTCATCAATAATCATTTGTGTCACATCGCTGTCGCTCAAACCGCAACAGTGACGCCAATGACTTGAACGTTGCTGCATTCGGCGGGTTGTTTGGTCAACGTTGAAGGTGTCGGAATAACAATAGACTTCAAATGTGGTTTGATTATGGTGTGTCAGGATGGGTTCCAAAAAGAATGCGACAGAGTGACCACGGAAGTCCGGCGAAACATAACCGATGCGTAAGCGGCGTTCGGGTTCTGCTGTATTGTGATGTTTTTGTTGTTGGCCGTTGTCGGATCGATGTTTTTCAGACCAGTCAATATGTGCTTTAAATATTTCATCGCGTGAAAATTCCAGACTGTAGTTCATGGTGTATAACAATAAACTATGGGCGCCACTCAACTTGGGTTGCAGTTCAAGGCTGCGGCGATGATTGGCAAATGACTGTTTAACTTTGCCTTGTAATAACAGAATTCGTGCCAGGTTGGAATACGTCTCAGCATCGTCAGGCCGGCCAATCAAGGCCTGTTTAAGTGCCTCTGTGGCAGCTTCAAGCCGACCCAGTTTACAGAGAGCATTGGCTAGATTGTTGTAAGCTTCAGGCGAGGCTGGGTTCAAAGACAGAGCGGTGTTTGCCGAGTTCACCGCATCTTCATGCGCCCCCATCAGGCAGAGGATAATGGCCAGATTATTATGCGCACGCATATTGTCTGGGGCCAGCGCCAAGGCTTTTTGGTAATGTTTGAAGGCGCTGTTTAGCTCGCCTGTTTTTTCCTTAACGGCGGCCAGATCGATATGCGCTTCTACATAAGCTGGGTTGTGCGTTAAAGCCTGGCTATAGCACTGTCCTGCTTTGATGTATTCCTGGCGCAGAAAATATATTTTGCCTAGCTTGACAAGTGTGTTTGCATTGGCGGGATTTGCCTGCATTGCCCTGAGTAGATAAACTTCGGCGTCATTATTACGCTGGGTTTGTATTAAAAGTGTGGCAAGGCTTTCGAGTGCAGCAGCAAAGTCAGGTTGTTCTTTAATTGCTTGCCGATAGGCTTGCTCGGCTTTATCGAGGTGTCCCTGGTGTTGTAACAGAATGCCGAGATTGTGATGTGCATTGGGGTTGTCAGGTTGAATGCTTAAGGCATGGCGCAGGTTCTGTTCGGCTTCGATGGGCTTGTTCAGGCCTGCCTGTAGTGTTGCCAGGTTATTATAAGCCTGGGAAAATGCAGGGTCGAGTTTAATAGCTTGCTGATAACTCCTTTCGGCTTTTTGTGGCTGTTGTCGCGAGGCCTGGGTTTTGGCAAGGTTGAAATAGCCTGCGGCAATGCGCGGCTGTAATTCAACAAAGGTTTGAAAGCATTTTTCGGCGTCGTTAAGGTCGCCAAGCTGGCCGTTGATGATGCCTAGCAGGCTCCATGCTTCGGCATTTTTTTTATGCTTTTTGCAGAGTTTAATGCACAGTTCTCTGGCTTCATGAATATGTCCCTGGTTGAGTGTTTGTTCTACCTTGGCAAGTACATTTTTTTTCACAGCTCGGGCCTGAGTTTGTTGTCTTGTTTTTTTATAAATTTGCTGGCACAAGTTGACTTTCTATAGCGACTTCTTTTGTTGCTTTCTTCTTTTTCTGGATATCGATTATATTTTTTAGGGCGATCAGCAAACCCAAACCAATAAAAGCGCCCGGTGGCAGCATGGCAAGTAGAAAACCACGATAGTCCTCAATTAGGGTGATGGTGAGCATTCGGCCAACCTCACCAAACATCAGGTGAGCATCTGCCAGCAAGGTGCCCTGGCCAATGATTTCACGCATGGCTCCCAAAACCACAAGCACGGCAGTAAAACCAAGTCCCATCATTAGGGCATCCAAAACAGCTTTGTCAGGTGTGGTCTTGGAGGCAAACGCCTCGGCACGGCCAAGAATGGCGCAGTTGGTGACAATCAGCGGCACAAAAATGCCAAGAATCATATACAGCTCATGGAAGTAGGCGTTCATGCTTAGTTCAATGGCTGTGACGACCGCGGCGATGATCATAACAAAAATTGGAATGCGTACTTCCGGTTTAACGAGGTTGCGGATGAGCGAAACGATCAGACTGGAAAGCACTAAGGTCAGTGTTGTGGCAATGCCTAATCCCAGGCCGTTGACAGTGGTTGCTGTCACTGCCAATAGTGGACAAAGGCCGAGCACCTGAACCAGGGCGACATTGTTGGTCCACAAGCCTTCGCGGTTAATATCATGATAGGATTTTTCCATGTTATCGGGTTCCTGTTTTGTGGGGCGACTGGATTTCCCTGATGGCATCTGCCGGGGCAAATAACGCTTCTCTATTTAGAAAATAGAAGATTAGCGCTCTATGTACTGCCTTGACGACAGCCCTTGGCGTAATGGTAGCACCAGTGAATTGATCAATAACACCGCCGTCTTTTTTAACCTTCCAGCCTTGTGTGCCCGGGGCATTGAGTGAGTAACCATAAAACTGTTCTATCCAGGGTGAGCGTTCAACTTCGATGTCATCACCAAGGCCTGGGGTTTCCTTGTGGCTTAATACGCGTACGCCACCAATCTGTCCGGCCAAGTCCACCGCCACTAGCAATTTGATAGTACCGTTATAACCATCCGGGGCGTGTGCTGTCATGATAGCGGCCACGGGTTGGCTATTTTTTCGCGCCCGATAAATGGTGAGTCCTTGGTCACTGCCCAATAGTTGTTTGGAATGCACGACAATCTTGTCGCTGTAGATATCGTTATCATAGGCTTTTGCGGGGACCATTTCATTAAGCGTCCGTAGCAGAAATGCCTTTTCGTTGGCGGCGATGCGATCCTTGGTGTTTTCATACGTGATGCCCACTAGCCCAGCGCCAAGCATGGCAAAGCTGCCAAGAATGGCTGCGGCAATCAGCATTTGCCTGCCTAACACGGTCTATTTTCCGCCATGCCCAAACACCTGTGGTCGAGTGAAATGGTCGATGGTGGGAGCGGCCATGTTCATGAGTAACACGGCAAAGGCAATTGCATCGGGATAACCGCCCCAGTTACGGATGACATAGGTCAATATACCAACACCAATGCCGAAGTAAATTCTGCCCTTGGGGGTGGTGGCACAGCTCACCGGGTCAGTGGCGATAAAGAAGGCACCCAGAATGGCAGCACCGCTGAATAGATGAAATAACGGTGAGCTATACGTGGCTGGGTTAATGATATAAAACAGCAGCGAGATCAAAGCCAGGCTGCCGAGCATGGCCGCGGGCACATGCCAGCTAATGATTTTTTTGTGGATCAACCATAGGCCGCCGGCCAAAAAAGCAATGTTGAGCCACTGCCAGCCAGTGCCCGCTATGCTGCCAAAAATGGGACGGGTGGTGATTTCCTGAATGGTTTGGTTGAGGCCTAAATTGGTTTTCAGCGCGTCGAGTGGCGTGGCCATGGTCAGTGCGTCAAGCCGGATGCCTGCGGGCAGGTGACCACTGAAGACATAGGCGAATGACTGGCTCAATGTCAGGTGTGCATCACTCAAAGACAGTGGTGCTGGCCAACGGGTCATTTCGAGTGGAAATGAGATCAACAGCATGACATAACCAATCATGGCTGGGTTGAAGGGATTAAACCCCAGTCCGCCATAAATATGTTTGGCGAAGATGATAGCAAAGGCGGTGCCGAGCAATATCAGCCACCAGGGTGCCAGTGGCGGTAAGGCCAGTCCCAGCAACAGGGCGGTCACCAAGGCGCTACCATCGCTTAGAAATATCTTCACAGGTCGCTGCCGCAGGCGCAACATCAAGGCCTCGGTTGTCAGTGCGGTGACACTGGCCAGGAGGATATTGATGATGACTCCCCAGCCAAACAGCCAACTGAAAATCAGTATGCCTGGGATCAGGGCATATGCCACTTGCAGCATGACCTTGGTTACCGTTGATGGGCCGTGGAAGTGGGGTGAACTGGGGGTATTCAACAGCATAGCGTTATTTTTTTTCGTCCTTCTTGGCTGCGGGGCGGTCTGAGTTCGTTTTGACTGTTTTTTCAGTCATGGCTGCTTGCGCCTGGGCTCGACGGCTTGCGGCAATTTGCTCCGCCTTGGCACGCATCTCATCGGCCTTGTTGACCTGCTGCTGTTGCGACTCGCTCAGGTTATCGGTATTTTTTGGCGCGTTGCCTGGGTCAAATTTTTTGGTTTTGGCGCGTGCCATCGCCGCCTGAATAGCCTTTTTCTTGGCATTATCGCCTTGGGCGGCAGCCTTTTTCTTGGCCAGTCGGGCGGCTTTCTCGACGGCCTCGCGTTCGATACGTGATTGGCGAAACTCGTGCCGTTGGCGTGCTTGGTCGGCCTTTTCTTTTTCCCGTTCCTGGGCCCAAATTTCAGTTTTGGCGTAACGATAAAAGTGTACCAGCGGGATGTTGCTAGGGCAGACGTAAGAGCAACAACCGCATTCAATACAGTCAAATAGATTGTATTCCTGAGCGCGATCAAATTCCTTGGCGCGGGCAAACCATTGTAATTGTTGTGGCAAAAGCGCCACCGGACAGACATCGGCGCAGGCACCGCAGCGGATGCAAGGCATGATATCTGACGGTGGCGTAACATTGGCTTTGGTGGCCGCCAGGATACAGTTGCTGGTCTTGACCACCGGAATGTCGATACTGTGCATAGCAAAGCCCATCATCGGCCCGCCCATGACAATGCGGTCAACATCATTGCGCAGGCCACCGCACTGATCCAGCAGGTGTCGCATCGGTGTGCCAAAGGGGACGTCCAGGTTACAGGGCTTGGCGACGCCATCTCCGGTAATGGTGACGATGCGAGAGACCAATGTTTTGCCCAGGTTGATGGCGTTGTGTATCGCTGCCGCCGTCGCGACGTTGTGAACCACAATACCGATCTGCACGGGCAGGCCGTTGCTGGGAACCTCTTTGTTTGTCAATACCTTGATCAGCTGTTTTTCACCCCCCTGGGGGTAAAGGGTGGGGACTTGAATCACTTCGAAGTCTTCATTTGCGCAGGCCTTGACCAGCGTAGCATAGGCCTCGGGCTTGTTGTCTTCAATGGCAATCAGCACCTGTTTGGCTTGCAGGGCATGACGCATGATTTTTGCCCCCGCGATGATCTGTTCTGGTCGTTCGCGCATTAACATGTCATCGCAGCTAATATAGGGTTCGCATTCGACGCCGTTCAGAATCAGGGTGTCAATATTGACACCGGCTGGGTTGAGCTTGATATACGAGGGAAAGCCAGCACCACCGAGGCCGACAATCCCCGAGGTACGGATCAGGTTGCGTAAATGACTGACAGGCATTTCCGTATAAGGTAATGCTTCCGGAGTGGGTTCAATCCAGCGATCTTCGCCATCGGTTTTAATGACGATGCAGATGGCACTGAATCCCGACGGATGCGGGATAGGCCGCTCTTCGATGGCGACGACGGTGCCAGAGCTGGAAGCGTGCACCGAGGCGCAAACATAACCTTCGGCGCGGGCAATTTTTTGTCCTTTCAGTACCTGATCGCCCACGGCGACAATGGGGACAGCCGATTCTCCAATGTGTTGATGCAGCGGTAAGACCAGCTCTTTCGCCAGGGTTGCTGCCTGGATTGGTTGCTGGGTCGATATATGTTTGTTCTGCGGTGGATGGACTCCCCCCTTGAATGAAAATAGCTTGCGGATCATGGTTTTGCCTCCGCTATTGCTTCATCAGGGTAAGGCCATTTCCAGTGAAATAGATCCTCCTTCACCGGCACCATGTCGATGCAGTCCACCGGGCAAGGGGGCAGGCAGAGTTCACAGCCTGTGCATTCTGACTCGATAATCGTGTGCATCTGCTTGGCAGCGCCAAGAATAGCATCTACCGGGCAGGCCTGAATGCAGAGGGTGCAACCGATACAGGTATCTTCCCTGATGATGGCAACGGTTTTGGCCTGTTCCTCACCGACTTCACCATCCAATGGAATGGGGTCGCGGCCAAGTAAGTCGGCCAGGGCGATGATAGCGGTTTCGCCGCCGGGGGGGCAGCGGTTAATCTCGGCTTCACCACTGGCAATGGCTTCGGCATAGGGACGACAGCCTGGATAACTGCATTGACCGCATTGGGTTTGTGGCAGAATGGCGTCGATCTGATTCGTCAGTGGATCGCCTTCAACTTTGAAGCGTACTGCGGCAAAGCCGAGCAACAGGCCAAAGACGATGGCAAGGGCGGTGAGTGCTAGAATGGCCGTTAGCATAATTTAAACTTTCACCAGGCCGGAAAAACCCATAAAGGCCATGGACATTAAACCCGCCGTAATCAAGGCGATGGCTGGGCCGCGAAAGGCCACCGGCACATCGGCAACGGTAATGCGTTCACGCATGGCGGCAAACAGGATCAGGACTAGAGAGAAGCCCGCCGCTGCGCCAAAACCGTAAACAGCTGATTCGATGAAGCCAAATTCTTGTTGCACATTGAGAAGGGCAACACCAAGCACGGCACAGTTGGTGGTGATGAGTGGCAAGAAGATGCCCAGCACCTTGTGCAGCAATGGGCTGGTTTTATGCACCACCATTTCGGTGAACTGCACGACCACGGCAATGACCAGAATGAAGGTGATGGTACGCAGATATTCCAGTCCTAGTGGTGCCAGCAGGTACTCATTGGCCAGATAGCTACAGACGGATGACAGGGTTAGCACAAACGTGGTCGCTATCGCCATGCCGGTCGCTGTTTCCAGTTTTTTTGACACGCCCATAAATGGGCACAGGCCAAGAAACTTGACCAGGACAAAGTTGTTTACCAGTACAGTGCTGATTAGGATCAGGGCGTATTCGGTCATATCTGTTTTTAATTAAAGGCCAAGGCTAAAAGCCTGCATGTTGCCGCTGGCAGGGAGAGGGCGGGTAGCCGACTAAAAATACCTCGTGCATAACACGCATATTAGGAGCTCTTTATCTTCTTTTCAACAGGTAAAACGTATGGGTTATACGAATTATCTATATACAAAAGCCTTTATTTTACTTTCATTCCTGGTTGAGCACCCTCGTGTGGTTCCAGTATCCATAGTGCCTTGCCTCCCGGGCCTGCTGCCAGCACCATGCCTTCGGAGATACCAAAGCGCATCTTGCGTGGTGCCAGGTTAGCCACCATTACGGTCAGTTTGCCTTCAAGGTCTTCCGGAGCATAGGCTGATTTGATGCCGGCGAAGACGTTGCGAGTCTTTTCTTCACCAATATCCAGTGTCAGTTGCAAAAGCTTATCAGCGCCTTCGACGTGATCGGCCTTGACGATGCGGGCGATGCGCAGATCGACCTTGGCAAAGTCATCGAACGGGATAGTGTCATCGATTGAATCGATCATCTGCATGTCTTTTTCATTTTGTTGTTGTTCATCATAGTGGGCAGGCGAGGGTTGCTGTGCCTTGAGGGTTTCGGCGCTCTCGGCGAGCAGGGCATCGATTTGTTTTTGCTCGATGCGGGTGATCATGTGTTTATAGGGTTTGATCTCGTGGTCGAGTAAGAATGATTCCGCATCAGCCCAGGTCAGTGGCATGATGTTGAGAAAGTCTTCCACCTGCCTGGTCAGTGGTGGCAACACGGGTTTCAAATAGATGGTCAGCAGGCGGAAGGCGTTGACGATGGAGGTGCAGATGCGATGCAGGTTTTCTTCCTGGCCTTCTTCCTTGGCCAGCAGCCAAGGCTTGGTTTCATCGACATATTCGTTGGCAATGTCTGCCAAGGCCATGATTTCGCGCATTGCCTCGCTGAACTGGCGTGCTTCATAAAGGCTGGCAATGTCGGTTTGCTTAGCTTGGATGGTTTTCAGCATGGTCTGTCCGGCGGCATCCAGTTCGCTGCTGAGTTTGTTGTCGTAACGCTTTTTGATAAAACCAGCCGAACGCGAGGCGATGTTGATGTATTTGCCCACCAGGTTACTGTTAACGCGGGCAACAAAATCGTCCATGTTAAGGTCGATATCTTCAATTCGGTCGCTGAGCTTGGCGGCAAAATAATAACGCAGATAATCAGGTCTGAGATGATTCAGATAGGTGCGCGCCATAATAAAGGTGCCGCGTGATTTGGACATTTTTTGACCGTTTACAGTGAGAAAGCCGTGGACACAGACCTTGGTGGGGGTGCGATAGCCGCTGAACTTGAGTGTGGCGGGCCAGAACAGGGCGTGGAAATAGAGGATGTCCTTGCCGATAAAATGATAGACCTCGGCATTAGAGTCGGGCTTCCAGTAGCTGTCGAAGTCCAGGCCTTTTTTGTCGCACAAATTTTTGAAGCTGGCGATGTAGCCAATGGGCGCGTCGAGCCAAACGTAGAAGTATTTGCCAGGGGCATCGGGAATCTCGAAACCAAAATAAGGTGCGTCGCGAGAGATGTCCCAGTCTTTCAGGCCCGATTCAAACCATTCGCTGACTTTGTTGGTGGCCTCGGCTTGCAGCGGCGCTTTATCGCCGCTTTCCAGTAGCCATTGCTTGAGAAATTTTTCACATTTTCCCAGTTTGAAAAAATGGTGTTCTGACTCTTTCATGATGGGCGTTGCGCCTGAAACAGCCGAATAAGGGTTGATTAATTCGGTTGGGCTATAAGTGGCACCACAGACCTCGCAAGAGTCACCATACTGATCTTCGGCTTTACACTTGGGGCAGGTGCCTTTAACAAAACGATCTGGCAGGAACATCTCTTTTTGTGGGTCGTAGAGTTGCTCGATGGTACGAATGTCGATCAGGCCATTGGCTTTGAGCTGTTTGTATATCGTTTGCGACAGCTCACGATTTTCATTCGAATTGGTTGAGTAGTAATTGTCGAAGGCGATATCGAAATCTTTGAAGTCGGTAAGGTGCTCGTTGTGAACGCGCTCGATCAGGGCCTCGGGGGTGATACCTTCCTGCTCGGCGCGTAACATAATCGGCGTACCGTGAGTGTCATCGGCGCAGACGTAATGACACTCGTTACCGGACATACGCTGAAAGCGGCTCCAGATGTCGGTTTGGATATACTCCACCAGATGGCCCAGATGGATGGAACCATTGGCGTAGGGCAGGGCGCTGGTAACAAGAATTTTTCTTGGTTTTGCTGACATCTTGGCAGATTTGATCCGTTGACGAGGCTAAATCGGATGATTATACCCTACAGAGGCACCGCTGTGGATGGGCTTAAATACTGTAATGTCTATAAAGCCGTCAGGTTGGCGTGGCTTTGGATTAAATCTAAAGGACCAATCCTGAGTATAGAGATGTGGTAAATTAAAGCCCGTGATGTATTGCCAAAGGAAGAATTGAACATGTCCGCGTTAACCAAGTCTGCTGTCGAGGCAGTTTTGCAACAAATAGTCGATCCAAATAGCCAGGCTGATCTCATGACTGCCAAATCGGTCAAGGCGATTGATATTGATGGCGACAAGCTGGCGGTGCAGATTGAGCTGGGTTATCCAGCGGATAGTTATCGGGCTGTACTTGAACGGCAGGTGGCAGAACAGCTTAAGCCGCTCGCCGCTGATGTCAGTGTGACGGTCAGTTGGCAGGTGATGGCGCGTTCGGTGCAACCGGGTGTGAAGGCCTTTGAAAATATCAAAAATGTGATTGCCATTGCCTCGGGCAAGGGCGGCGTGGGTAAGTCCACCACCACCGTTAATTTGGCCCTGGCGCTGGTCAAAGAAGGTGCCAAAGTGGGCGTGCTGGACGCGGATATCTATGGCCCATCTCAGCCACGCATGCTTGGCATCGAGGGGCGTCCTGAGTCTACCGACGGTAAGACCATGGAACCAATGCTGGCCTATGGTGTGGAGGCCATGTCCATCGGCTTTCTGATTGATGAAGAGTCGCCGATGATCTGGCGTGGGCCGATGGTGACTCAGGCGCTGGAGCAGTTGTTGCGCGACACCAACTGGGGAGAACTCGATTATCTGTTGGTCGACATGCCCCCTGGTACGGGGGATGTGCAGCTGACGCTGTCGCAGAAAATTCCTGTCAGCGGCGCGGTAATCGTCACCACACCACAGGACATTGCCCTGCTTGATGCCCGTAAAGGGCTGAAAATGTTCGAGAAGGTGAATGTAAAAGTGTTAGGGGTGGTAGAGAACATGAGTACCCACATTTGTAGTAATTGTGGTCACGAAGAGCATATCTTTGGTGCCGGTGGTGGTGAGTTGATGGCCAAAGATTATAATATTGATCTGCTCGGCTCTCTGCCGCTGGACATTAATATTCGCCAGAGCGTTGATAGCGGCAAGCCGAGTGTGGTGGCTGATCCTGATGGCTCGGTGGCCTTGGCCTATGCTGAAATTGCCCGCAAGGTGGCAGCTAAACTGGCACTGCAAGCGAAAGATTACAGCAGTAAGTTTCCGAATATTGTTATTCAAAATACGTAGTGCGCCTTGGCCATTATTAGCTTGAATAACGTGGGCCACAGAAAGATGGTGCGCAGTGTGTACCCTGGGCTACAATGTTCCGCTTTGCAGCAAACCGGAATTCAAGCGTATGAGCATTAAATCGGATAAGTGGATTCGCCGGATGGCGGAAAACGAAGCCATGATCGAGCCATTTGAGCCAGGTCAGGTGCGTGAAAGGAATGGCGAGCGGCTCATTTCATACGGCACTTCCAGCTATGGTTACGATGTTCGCTGTTCAAATGAATTTAAGATATTTACCAATATTAATTCAGCCATTGTTGATCCCAAAAACTTTGATGACAACAGCTTTGTGGATGTGAAGTCCGACGTCTGTATCATTCCGCCCAACTCGTTTGCGCTGGCGCGCACAGTAGAATTTTTTCGTATTCCGCGTAGTGTATTGACTATTTGTCTGGGTAAATCGACCTATGCCCGTTGTGGCATTATTGTCAATGTCACGCCTTTGGAACCAGAGTGGGAGGGCCATGTGACGCTGGAATTTTCAAATACCACGCCTCTGCCAGCCAAGATCTACGCCAATGAAGGTGTGGCGCAAATGCTGTTTTTCGAGTCCGATGAAGTTTGTGAGGTCTCTTACGGTGATCGTGGCGGTAAGTATCAGGGCCAAACCGGGGTTACTTTACCCAAAGCCTAGGGAACGGGCAGGCAATAACTTCCCTGTTTAGCATCTCATCTTCAGCCCGTCTTTGCCCGTTCTTCAATGACAAAACCTCGAAATAGAACAACTATTCCTGCAATGTTGCTCAATCAGAACAAACAAATACGAACTAAATCTGAGCGCCAAACAGGAAAGTTATTATGTGCTCATTCCTCGTTGTTTTTGGCGGGCAGGCCGCTGACCGATGTCAGGATCAGGGCCAGCTTGATGCCATTTTCTTCCTGTTGCAGCTTTATAGGCAGATAGCCTAATTCTTCAGCGCACCAAAGAATGGTGTCGCGTTTACCCGGGAGTTTGAGTTTAACTGTGTTGAATGTCCCTATCTTTGTCCGCAGGGTTTCTCTCCCCAGATTAATAAAGCGATAGGTTTTGAGTTTGCCGCCATCAGCAATCTCATATTCGAGCAACTCCTTGCCATTAGATAAATCCTGCATGACAGCCAGCTGATAAAGCAATTTATCCAGAGTGTTTTCGGTTATCTTCATTGACCAAGGATCGTGATTGATATTGTTGGTAACGCGCATTTTGTTCCAATCAAAACTGAGTTTGATGTGACGGTTTTTTTTGCTGCTCTTGCGATCATAGGAATAATTAATGGGCCTGAGTTGTTGCTGATGATAGTTCCATTCGGTTTTTTCCAGCAGAGTGGAATCGGTAAACCAGCGTGCGTAACCGACCGGTTTGGAATAGGATTCGTAA
>JAJRWO010000097.1 GCA_024276775.1 Gammaproteobacteria bacterium
GACAGCTACAGAGTTGTTAACGTTCAAAGTTCCGCCACCGCGTTGGACACCACCCAAACGCCGTGGAAGGCCGTCTAAAGAGACGTTAGAGAGGGCAAAACAATGGTGTTAGCCCTCCACGATTAAATGTGGTCGTACCGGAATGCCTATTGGCAGTGGTATGGTAGAAAGTACCTGCAAATGGTTGATTCAACAACGCTTTAAGGGGGTGGGAATGCGCTGGGGAGAAGATGGTTTTAACCACTTGCTTCATCTTCGATTGGCGTGGGTGAACGGCTCTTTTGACGACCTATTTGCCTTTTCGACCCTCCCCCCCAACTAATGGATGCACCCGGCAGTAACAGTAAAAGAAAGAACCAGGGCGTCCAAGAATTTGGGAAAAGCAAAAAAGGTAATGCAATCACCAGCCAGATGAATTCAAGCCGGACAAGCCATTCTGCAAAAATAGGCGTCAAAGATTTCATGATAAGCCTTGCATTAACGTGAAAAAAAGGTTAAACTACACGATAATACAGTTTAGTTTTAAAGTGTTCAAGACGGATTCATAATGGTTTCAACAGTTACGACCTCAACAGTTACCACCGTTACCACAGTCGCTTTGTCAGCCTCTTTAGCTTTACTGGCCGTTATTGCATTGCTTATTTTTCTAATTCAAAAAGAAATCTTATCAGCATCTAGCAGTGAACGCGCCAAAATCTTCAGCAGAGTCCTCAATGTTGCTGTTATCCCACTTTTATTGAGCTTTGCTTTCATTGCCGTTATGAAGGTTACGCAAGTCTTGAATTAAACTTCAGCCACAAACTAATTCATTAAATAAGCAGTGTTCCTGTCAGGGGACATTGCTTTTTTTATGCCAATGTAGAAACCTATTCGTCAGTTGTTGTTAGTTATTCTTGGTATACGGGTACATTACGCAAATCTCCCCAGACGGTAACAGAGTCTGCAAACACCCAGACTTCAACGTCATTGACACAACAGATCCGATACCAGTCACCTGTATTATCCTGGTTAATCAGATCATAGTGTTCGCCTTGGAGCAAAATAGCGGCGACATCGCTCTCTGCACTCGGCTCTGTGCGGGCATTCAGCCGAGCTACGCCAATCTCTATCTGTGGTACCGGGGGGATTAAATCGAGTAGATGTTCTTCATTTCCAGTAATATTGACAGTTTCCTTATCTACCCAACCGGACTGGTTTGCCACTAAACAGCAAACGAGTAACCATTCGCCACTCATATCTTGAGCCAAGATTTCATATATCTGATTGGGCGCCATGATAGCCCAGACTGGATAGCCCAGGCCGGGACCGGATCGTACATTTACATTGGTGAAATCGGGGGATATTCGGGATACGCCCAAAAATTTATAATAGCGCAGGTTTGAAGTTGCTATTTAGCTTGCCAAGCCTTGCGTAGGTCATCTTCATTTTGTACATAATAGCGATAGGTGTTGTAAGTAACGGGTTGGGTCAAGTGCGGATTAATAAGTTTCATTACAGAAGCTACATTTAACCCCTGTTTCAGATACCCAAGAATTTCCGATTTGAATGGATCGAGGACGCGGTGCTTGTTTTTACTGCCCTTTGGTCTCCCAAGCACCTTCCCTTGCGCGCGGGCAGCCGCTAGACCCTGTTTTGTTCGCAACGAAATATACTCGCGCTCAGTTTGAGCAAAATGCCCATAAATTGCCAACAACAATTGTCCATGAGGCCCGTCTGTGGAAAGTTCGGGTTGACGCACAAAAATGATTTGAATGTCCCGTTGAGCTAACTCATTAACCAAGACGAGCGTCTCCAACATGTTACGACCAAGACGGCTCAATTCGGCAACAAGAAGGGTATCTCCAACTGCTAACTTTAATAACAGTTCTTCAATACGTCGTTCGCGCAGACTCTTCTGCGAAGATATTTCCACGCGGACAAATTCATAAATCAGCAGTTGGCGGGTCTGAGCATACTGCCATAATAAATGTTTCTGCTTTTCTAAATCTTGTTTGTCCGAACTAACGCGAATATAACCAATTACTTTCTTCATGCACCCTCATTTCCAGAATCACAAGGAAAACGTTATTTCCTATTTGTTTTTTAATAGAAATGCAAGACAATCACACCCATTGTATTGCAAAATGACTAATAAATTATAGATCGTTTGCTTTGCGAATAACAGCCAGAATGAGGTAATCCCTATGACCATGCGAGAACGTACAGCTTATCCCCGTTTCAAACGGAAGTTAACGGATGAAGAGCTGGCAGAATTCTTCACGTTATCAGATGAAGAATGGCAGTTTGTTGCCACAACGGCCCGTGGTGATGCACCCCGTTTTCAGTTGGCTCTTTATCTCAAGTGCTTTCAGAAGTTGGGCTACTTGCCGCAAATGGCAGCCATTCCACAAGCCATCATCAACTATATCGCTAAACAACGCTACTATGATCTGCAATTGCCCGTTGCTAAGGTGACGGATGCAACTCGTTCCACTTATCGCCGGGCAATTCATGCGTATTTACAGATTCGACCATATGGAGAGGGCGGTGTGACCGTTATCACTCCAATTGTGCAACAAGCCACCTACACAATGAGCGACCCGGCTGACTTGATCAATGTCGCTATTGAACAACTGGTCTTGCATCGATTTGAATTGCCCGCCTTCAGTACACTGAATAATCTGGTTAGCCATATTCGGACGCAAACACATTTCACACTATACCAGCAAGCAACAGAAGGGCTGTCACCAGAGGAGTCAGCCACTTTGGATGCGCTTCTGGAACGGCCTTCCAACGTAACGCGGTATCCCGTAACCCGCTTAAAAGCATTGCCTGCCAAAGCATCCCTGAAACATATTCGTGCTTGGGAGAAACATCTGGCCTGGTTGGAGGGCATTCTAGACCCAAATCCACACCTGACTG
This sequence comes from Gammaproteobacteria bacterium, assembly GCA_024276775.1. Lineage (GTDB taxonomy): Bacteria > Pseudomonadota > Gammaproteobacteria > Tenderiales > Tenderiaceae > Tenderia. The sequence goes on from JAJRWO010000097.1 coordinate 2,902, forward strand.
GATTGACCCAAACAAAAATCGAGCAGTTTGCTACTCAGGGGTATCAGATGGAAGTAGGCGATCTACTTGACATTCAATCTCCGCGACACCGGCGAACATTGTTGCTTTGTTTGTTGCAACAGATGCAGGTACGAGTGCGGGATCAACTGACCATGATGTACCTCAAGCGTATCAATTTAATGCATGTTTCTGGCAAAAAGAGATTGCGCAAATTACGTGAAGCTTATGAAACAATGACAGATGACATGGTCAACACATTTGCCGAGATTGTGGTCTCAACTGAACAGACGCAAATTGACCAGGAAGATGACAAGGATGAAGAGGTACAGCAACAACAAGATGCACAGTTGGGGCAAAAGGTACGCCAGATCATTCGCAAAAATGGTGGCATCATCCATTTCAAGAACAACTATGAATTGCTGTCCGCTCTGCAAAACAACAATTACCTGCCCCTGTTACAGCCATACTATCGCCGTCACCGGGCTACATTTTTTCGCCTCACGCAACAATTGTCGATCCGGACAACGGTTCAAAGCAAAGGGCTGTTGCAAGCGATTGACTTCATTCAAGAAAGACGCAACAGTCATGCCGAATATCTCCCGGATGAAATAGGTTTATCTTTTGCCACACCACGTTGGCGGAAGCTGATCTGGCGCAAAGTGGACGGGGAGATGAAATTACACAAAGGTCATCTGGAAGCGTGCATTTTCAGTGTCATTGGTGATGGCTTGAGCAATGGCGATTTATACATTACTGGTTCAGAACAATTTGCCGATTATCGGACACAGCTATTATCTTGGGAGGCGTGTAAACCCCTCCTCAAGGATTATTGTGAAGCCGTACAATTGCCAACCACCTCGACTGAATTTATCACTCAACTGCGGAAACAGATGCAACAGATGATTGAGCAAGTTGACGAAACCTACACTGAAAATGACACGTTCTACTTCGATCAAAATGGTAAGCCACATCTGCGCCAACTGCCCAAACGAACGGTTCCAGATAATGCAGAAGAATTACAGGATGAAATGCAATCCCGTATGCCGGAGCGTCACTTGTTGGATGTCTTGCATCACGTGCACCAGTGGGTACCATATACCCGACACTTCACACCACCATCTGGTTCCAACCCCAAACTGCAAGACCCGGTAACAAGCTATCTGCTGACAATTTTCAGTTATGGTTCCAATATGGGCCCAACTCAGACAGCCCGCCACCTGCGAGGGCCGGTGACGGCACGGGTCTTAGGTCGTTTGAATAAACAGCATGCCACCACAGCGAAACTCGATGCGGCAAATCGTGATGTTATCAATGAATATGTCCGCTTTAACCTGCCACGGCAATGGGGCAGTCAGCACGTTGCTGTGGCCGATGGCACCCATTACGAGTTGTATGAAAACAACTTGATGGGTGAACACCACATCCGTTACGGTGCCTATGGGGGCATTGCCTATCATCATATTTCCGATACCTACGTCGCGCTATTCAGCCATTTCATTGCCTGTGGTGTCTGGGAAGCGGTTTACATTCTTGATGGCTTGCTCAAGAATAAATCGGTATTGCAGCCTGATACCATTCATGCCGATACCCAGGGTCAATCTGAAGCGGTGTTTGGCCTGGCCCATCTACTCGGTATTCAGTTAATGCCCAGGATGCGTAACTGGAACAAAGTTATCATGTACCGGCCTGACTTGGATGCCACTTACCAAAACATAGACAGTTGGTTTTCCCGTACCATTGATTGGGACTTGCTGGCCGATCATTGGGAATATCTGATGCAGGTAACGCTTTCCATTCATAAAGGAAAGGTATTGCCATCCTGGCTGTTACAGAAATTGAATTCGGATAACCCGAAAAACAAGCTGTATCGCGCACTGCGGGAATTAGGGCGCGTTCATCGTACACTTTTTCTCTTGCAATATGTGTCTACGCCTCAACTCCGGCGTCAGATTCAGGCAGCAACCACTAAAATTGAAGCTTACAATCTCTTCTCACAGTGGATATTTTTTGGCGGTGACAGCATTATGAAATCGCGTGACCCGGTTGAGTATGAAAAGCGCATCAAGTACAAAGACCTGATAGCCAACGCGATCATGCTGCATAATGTTGTGGATATGACGAATGTGTTACATGAAATGGCACGGGAAGGATATCCGGTTACGCCAGAGGTAGTGGCTACATTCAGCCCCTATATCACGGAGCATATCAAGCGATTCGGGGAGTATGTTATTGACACTGATTCTACGCCACCGCCATTGCAACCAGACAAACCATTTCTGGCAAAGGACGTTTTGGGGTAGTCATATTGTTCGCTATTATAAATTTTTGAGCGTATCCCGAATATCCCCCATAGTTTAAGATAAAAATTGAGCGTTCCAACTTTCCCATCTCTCGTAATGCGCCCGCCAAGTCTGAATGCTGGGGGTAAGCGGCTAATTTGCGCATCAAAACCGAAGCTGGTGCTGTTCCATGACGGATCGAAGCCCCAAA
>JAJRWO010000098.1 GCA_024276775.1 Gammaproteobacteria bacterium
AACAACATCTTGCACTGCACCGCTATAATATTCCAGATATTGATGAGCTGAAATTTGCAAAACAAAATAAACCTTTCGATTAGACATAGTGGGCCACCATTGTACGTCAGCTAATTTTTTACCTGAATCCTGCAAGTGATCCAGGAATTAAACAAGCGGCATCGTTAACGTTTGCGAGACCGCAGAAAACATTCCATTCAAGGTGTTTCTGTGGTTGTATATTCATAACGCTATGGGTTGGGTATAGAATAAAAACGGCTGCAGTTTCGAATAGCACCAAGCCAACCCAGCCAGTTGTTATTTCTTTCTAATCAGACTTAAACCATCACCAACCGGGATCATGCTAATATCTATACGGGCATCATTTTTTACACATAAATTAAATTTACGGATGGCTGTGGTTGCAGGCGTTTTGTTTTCAGGGTCAGCGACGCTGCCGCCCCACAAAACATTGTCCACCACAATCAAACCACCCGGACGCAGCAACTGCAAACAGCGCTGATAATAATTTAAATAATTTTCTTTGTCGGCGTCGATAAAGACAAAATCAAATTGCCCCTCCTTGCCATCCTGCAACAAGGCATCCAGTGTTTCCAGCGCAGGTGCAAGGCAAAGATTTATCTTGTGCGCCTGCCCTGCACGCTGCCAATATTTTCTAGCAATAGCGGTCCATTTTTGACTCACATCACAAGCAATCAAGCAGCCATCATCCGGCAGAGCCATTGCAATTGCCAAGGCACTGTAGCCAGTGAAAGTGCCTATCTCGATCGCCTTGCGCGCACCAAGCAACCGTACCAACAAGGTCATCAATTGGCCCTGCTCAGGAGCGACTTGCATCACCGCCATTTCAAGCCCGGCGGTTTCGTCGCGCAGCGCGGCCATCACCTCTGGTTCGCGTAACGAAACATCGCACAAATAATCATAAGTGAGTTGATCCAGAAATATAGTTTTTGATGACATTTTTTCTCCATAATACGCCAAGCAAACGATGATCAGGCCTGTAAAAAAGGGTTATTTTGTCGTTCATGACCAAGACTGGACATGGGCCCATGACCAGGAACGAACATCACTTCATCACCCAGTGGCAATAGTTTTTCTTTAATTGCAATAATCAGTTGTTCATGATCACCTTGCGGAAAGTCTGTTCGTCCAATTGCCCCCTGAAACAAGACATCACCGACAAAGGCCAGCTTGTCTGTCTCACTAAAAAAAATCACATGCCCTGGTGTATGGCCAGGACAATGCAACACCGATAACACGGCATCGCCGAATGTAACTCTTTGCCCTTCTTCCAGCCATCGGTCTGGCTCAAAGGCATCAACATGTGCAAGGCCAAACATCTCTGCCTGTTTCGGTAGTGACTGCAACCAGAAGGCATCGGCCTGGTGCGGACCTATAATGGGTACAGCAAGTTTTGTCGCAATTTGCTTTGCTCCCCCCACATGATCGAGATGGCCGTGAGTCAGTAAAATTTTTTCCAACTGTAAACCTTTCTCAGCCACCTGCGCCAATAGCTCTTCAATATCACCACCGGGATCAATCAAGGCGGCCTTATTACTGTTTTCACACCAGATTAAGGAACAGTTTTGCTGGTAAGCAGTGACCGGAATAATTTTATATTTCACCTTGCACCTATCTCAATTATTTTTTATCGCCAACACCGCCAGCACATTTTCTGTTGTGGCAGCGGCAATTGTTTCTGTACTTTCAGCCCTGATTTCAGCCAATGCCAACAAATATTGCGGCAGATATTGGGGGCTATTGCGCTGACCACGGCAAGACTGACCTGACATATCAGGGGCATCGGTCTCCAGCACAATGGCTTGCAGGGGTAGCTGCTGGGCCAGTTTACGTAATTTTACTGATCGTTCGTAGGTCATCATGCCACCAAAGCCTAGTTTGAAACCCAAGGCGATGTATTGCCGCCCCTGTTCAAGACTGCCATTAAAGGCATGTACAATACCGCCCTTTGGGCGAATGCGCTTCAACATTGAAATCACCGGATCATGCGCCTTGCGCACATGCAGAATAAGCGGCAAGTGGGCCGTATTGGCAATGGCAAGCTGGGCTTCAAATAAGGCGATCTGACGCCGCCTATCCAGGCCAGAAAGATAAAAATCCAGACCAACCTCACCCACGGCGACCACATCATTTTCATCTGCCAGGCGTTGCTCAAGCCGTTTCAGGTCATCTGCTCCGTGCTGTTCAAGATACACCGGATGTAAGCCCAAGACAGGGTAAAGCCCGGTTTGCTGACGACAAAGCCGCAACAACTTATCCCAACCAGGCGCGGTAATCCCCGGCACGACTATTCTGCTGATCCCTTGCGCACGGCAATCTGCCAACACGGCATCGCGGTCGGCATCAAAATTGGCAACATCAATGTGGCAATGGCTATCAATAATCTCCATACAAAACATTGTACTTCAACTGGCACGATCCCTGTGTACCGGCTACTTGGTGTATTATGGGTCTGCATCAATTAACCGAACCCAGCGCCATGGACCACAAACGCAACCAAGACGCCATCTACGCAAAAACCCATCATCAAATCGTTGATTTTGAATTCAACGACGCAGTGGCGCGCGTCTTTCCCGATATGATTCGCCGTTCTGTACCGGGCTATGGCACTCTGATTACCATGCTCGGCCTGCTGGCCGAAGAATATGCTCAGCCGAGCAGTAATATCTATGATCTGGGCTGCTCGCTAGGAGCCGCATCACTGTCAATGCGCAGACGCATACCCCATCACGACTGTCGTATCATCGCCGTCGACAATTCAGAAGCGATGGCAATGCAGTGTCGTAACAACATCGCTGACGACCTTTCAGCCATCGAAGTTGATGTCCTTTGCACGGATATTCGCGAACTGGATTTTGAGCCAGCATCGGTGGTTATCCTAAACTTCACACTGCAGTTTTGCCACCGCCGGACAGGCAACAGTTGTTAGAAAACATTTATGCAAGCCTGCTACCGGGGGGTGTCCTGGTATTGTCTGAAAAAATTGTTTTTGATGATGCCGACGAAACCGAGCTAAAAAACAGCTTACACCTGGCATTTAAAAAGGCCAACGGTTATAGCGAACTGGAAATCAGCCAGAAGCGCTCTGCACTTGAGAATGTATTGATTCCAGATTCGCTACTACTGCATCAGCAACGACTTAAGGCTATCGGTTTCAAGCAAAGCAGCACTTGGTTTCAATGCTTTAATTTCGCCTCTATCCTTGCCATCAAATGATCGATTTCGACCCGCTTTACCAAAAACTAAGCGGTACCGCTCTTGAGCCTTTGGTCGCAGCGCTGCCGGGACTCCTCGAACAAAACTTCAGTGAAAAACGCCACGGTGATTTAGCCCGATGGTTTGCCGCCCTTAATGCCCTGCCACACGTCGAAGCTCGCAAGGTAAATCTGAATGCCGGCGCTATCACTGTCGGCGATGAAAACAGCTGCTCAGCTGAGGTGCGCAACAATATAGAGACCGCCTTAAGGCAACTAATGCCCTGGCGCAAAGGCCCGTTCTCAATTCATGGCGTCGACATTGATACCGAGTGGCGCTCTGACATAAAATGGGATCGTCTCAAGGATCATATCCAGCCACTTGAGGGACGCACCGTGCTTGATGTTGGCTGCGGCAGTGGCTACCACTGCTGGCGCATGACCGGAGCGGGTGCTGAATTGGTCATTGGCATTGATCCATCACCACTATTCGTGATTCAGCATCAGGCCATCAAACATTTTGTCGGCAACCACAACAGCTTTGTGTTGCCGCTTGGCATTCAGGACATGCCTGAAAGACTGACCGCCTTTGACACGGTATTTTCCATGGGTGTGCTTTATCATCGCCGCTCACCATTGGATCATTTAATCGAATTACGCAATAACCTGCGCCATGGGGGCGAACTGGTACTGGAAACACTGGTCATCGAAGGCCAACAGAGTGAATGTCTGATGCCGGAAGAGCGTTACGCCAAAATGCGCAACACCTGGTTTATTCCCTCCTGCGCCACACTGGCATTATGGCTCAGGCGCTGTGGCTTCAGGGACGTCAAGCTTGTGGACACGTCCATCACCAGGATTACCGAACAACGCAGCACCGTGTGGATGCAGTACGAGTCACTGATTGATTATCTCGCTCCCAACGACAACAGCAAAACAGCCGAAGGCTATCCGGCACCAAGACGGGCGATTTTCACCGCCACACGACCATAAATACAAGCAACCCTTAACAAAAAACAGCCCGCCTGTCGCCAACTTTCCTAGCTACTGGCCAGCTTCGGCAGGTCACTCCGGTCACCCATGGCATACGCCATTAAGAGGCGTTTGACGGGTGTCAGGCGATGACCGGCATTGAGACCCCGATTACGTGCCCGCTTGACCGGCTCCAACGGCGAACCAAACAGACGTTTAAAAGCATCCATCGACAACATCATGGCGATATTCTGGCCCTTACGCCAGCGTTCATAACGTCGCAGGTTTTGTAGCAAACCAATATCACGGCGCATGGCGTGACTGGCCAGCACTGTTTCTGCCAGTGCTGCGGCATCCAATACGCCGAGATTTACCCCCTGGCCAGCCAACGGATGGATGGCGTGGGCGGCATCACCCACCAGGGCAATACGTTGTTTGGCGTAATCCAGCGCGTGTTGCAGACGTAATGGAAATCGACCGCGTTCATGCACTTCAATCACCCGGCCCAGCTTATATTCAAACGCCTCTCCCAGCTGCGCCATAAACTGCGCATCACTCATCGCCACCAGCTCAGCCGCCTGTTCTGGCGCTGTTGACCAGACCACACAGGAATAATGATCATGCATAGGCAAAAAAGCCAATGGCCCGTGCGCCAGAAACCGTTGCCAGCAGGTATGCTGATGAGACTGCTCGGTTTTAATAATGGCCATCACCGCATGCTGATCGTACCCCCAACCCTTGGTCATAATGCCGGCCCGTTCACGCACTGGCGAGGAAGCACCATCCGCCGCCACTAGCAATTTGCTACGCAATTGCCCGCCACCGTCGAGACCAATGCAAATATGATCCTGTTCATCATGCCACTGCTGCCAGCATGCGGGAGCCATCACATCAATGTTTTCAAACTCAGTTAGCCGCTGTAGCAGCGCCGACTGAATGACTCGATTTTCGACGATGTAGCCCAAGCTCGGCTCACCTACCTCAGCAGAATCAAAGTGAATCACCCCATCACCACCCGCATCCCAAACATGCATCTCGCCATAAGCAGTGATCCGCTGAGCAACCATGCCCTGCCAGGCTCCAATACTATTAAAAACCTTGCGGCTAGCATGTGTAATAGCAGAAACACGCAGGCCAATACTATCTTCAGGCCAATCTGTCGCCATTGGCTTAGCCTCCAACACGGCAACGCGCAGAGCTGAGCCACCCAGACTGCAAGCCAAGGTTAAACCAACCATACCGCCACCCACGATGACCACATCATATTGTTCAGACATAAGCCTCCACATGTCACTTTTCAAAATAATAGCACGGCTATTTGATCGGTATTGGCCCATTCACCCCCCCATTCACCCCATTTATCCTGCAATGAATATTAGAGAAACCTGCTAGACATACCCTCCCATATGTTAGTATGAACGCACCATTCAGAAAAGTCGTTGGTGATTGCAAAATTATGAAAGACAAAGCGACAATGCCTTTCCCAACCAAACCAAGGCACTTAACGGCCGAATGGGCGACGTTCACAGTATTGTTACTGGCCTTTCTGCTGCCCCTGCAATCCAAAGCCGAATTCAGCCTTAATTTTGACCTTCAGGGAAGCCCCAACAGTGTTGGTAGCTGGGCCAACCAGACCTGCAATATCGGTGGTGGCGGTGGCATGATGGGCGGTGGCATGATGGGCGGTGGCGGCATGGGTGGCGGCGGCATGATGGGCGGGCTTGGTCCCGGTTGTGGCTCAGACTATTTTCGTCAAGAGATCATCAATGACAATGGCACTGAGTATTATCGCGTTGTCGTCATAGACCGGACTGAGGATTTTGCAGTGGAATTCTACATGCGCGTCGGTGGCTGCTGCTGGTGGGGCAGTGAAGGGGGTGGTGGCGGTGGCATGATGGGTGGCGGTGGCATGATGGGTGGCGGTGGCATGATGGGTGGCAGCGGCGTGCCCTATTCATCCAGTTACGGCATCAACACCGTTAATGACCGACTCGCCAACGCCTGGAAACCCCTAGCTAATGCCGATGACTCAGGTAGCGGCACCGGCAACCCTACCCGCATCTACATGCGCCAAATCAATAATGACGGCCAGATGGATCAGGAGTTCATCAAGGCCAGCGAAACAATGAAACCCCGCATCGTCCAGAACATTAACGATGGCTCTGCTCAACTGACATTTGACCTGGATATGAGCAATGGCAGTTATGCAAACTTCACTAGCCCCAGCCTGTTCGAAAACACCTTCACTTTAAGTGGCTTTGCCGCTGCAGATTTCGACATGACAAATAACGCCCCTCAAGCCAATATTACCGCGGGCCAATTCCGCTACACAGAAGGCATTGGCTATGGTGGCAGCAACGGCACTTACACCTATGCCGATGGTAATTTTGATGTTTACGCTGTTGACTGGTTATCGTATTGCGACCCCAGCCAAAATGCTGACCATAACTGTAATTTTGGTGGCGGTGGTGGTGGAATGATGGGTGGCGGTGGCGGAATGATGGGTGGCGGCATGTGACCCCATCAACATCAACAAAATAGAGCAACTAATTACGGCCCTGTAGCGGCAATCCCATTGCTAACCGCGGCAGTTTACCCGCCAGACCCATGGTCTGACGACTCATCATGCGCTTCAACGATGGCATGACATCCACCGTCAATAAACCGATGTTACGCGCCAAAG
>JAJRWO010000099.1 GCA_024276775.1 Gammaproteobacteria bacterium
GCAGGATTTTGGCAGGAGCGGCGGCAAACAGCGACTCAGCCCGAATAATAAACGTAACGATGGAAAGAAATAGAATGGATAGTGGAGGATAACAATATGCAAAGATTCAAAAACATTCTTTATGTTGTTGTGTCTGGCTCGGCCAGTGACGCTGCGTTGGAACGTGCTATAAGTTTGGCAAAACTCAATCAGGCGCGTCTTACGGTTGTCGAGGTCATTGATAAAATACCGTCTAACATAAAGCTGCCCGACGGTGTTCCGTCTTCAGAAGAGTTTCAGGCAAAGAGAGTTGCGAAGCATCAAGAGAGACTGGAAGAGCAGGTTGTTTCCATAAATAAACGTATCAAAATTCAAACCAAGGTGCTTGTGGGTATATCGTTTCTGGCAATCATCCACGATATTCTTCGTAATGGGCATGACTTAGTGATCAAAGAAGCTGAAAGTGGTGGACTGCTGGACCGGGTATTTGGGAGTAATGATATGCACTTGTTACGCAAATGCCCGTGTCCGGTATGGTTAGTCAAACCGGAATCACCCAAAGTATATCGCCGCATCCTCGCAGCTGTGGATGTCGATGACTATTTTCCATCGAAAGAGTTAAATACAAGACATCTGCTTAATCTCCAAATTCTTGAAATGGCGAGTTCATTGGCTTTGTCCGAGTCAACAGCGTTGCATGTTGTTCATACGTGGGAGGCGGTTGAAGAAGGTGTTATGCGGCATGCATTTGTAGATTTACCGGAAGAAAAAATAGCTGCTCATATCGAAGAGGAAAAGCAGAAAAACAGGCATAATTTAAATATACTGATGAATGAGACGGTCAATAAATTAGGCCAAAATGCTTTTGAATATATCAAACCTCAAATACATTTACTTAAAGGCTATCCACGCAAAAACATTCCAGAGTTTGCCCGAGAAATTAAAGCAGATCTGATTGTCATGGGCACCGTCGCTCGTACGGGTATTTCCGGATTTTTTATGGGTAACACGGCAGAAACTATTCTCAATCGACTCGATTGCTCGGTACTTGCGATTAAACCACCGGGATTCGAGACTCCTGTTGTTTTGGAGGGTTAACGCCATCAGCTAAACTATGTTTTGGAATGGAAGTTAAATAGCTTATTAATCGTTGCCTATTTTGGTGCGTTTCTGCGAGAGGCGGGAATGGCTGTATTTCTGCCAGCAATGGTGAGAATTTTTATTTTAACGAGATTGTCAACAGTTTTTTGGGTAAACTCGTGCGGTGATTGATTCAATGGGGTTGTCATTGGCACCTGGAAAAATCAGTTAGCCATGATTCAATAGGTTGTATTATACAGCGCGAGTAACTGATTTTTTCAGGTTGATAGGGAAGGTATTGTGAATGATTAGGAAGACATCGCTGATGGGCTGTGTGCTGTCGGTTCTGGTATTGTTGGTGTCCACGCAGACGTTGGCTTTACCCTCCCTATCGCTGTCGCCACGTATTTTGGCGATGGGAGGTGTTGGCGTTGCCTCCGGTGATGAAACGGCGGCTGCCTTGATTAATCCAGCGTTGCTGGCTGCCAGTTCTGAGTTTGAAGGTTTTCGTGTCATTTTGCCGGTGTTTGGGCAGCGCTTTAGTGATCCCGATAGTTTGCTTGATAAGGTGGATAGTTACCAAGCTGCCCAGTTTGAAACACGTTTGGATGCTGCTGTGATTGCCTACGCTGAACTGGGTGCAAATAATGTCAGAATTATTGATACCACTGAAAGGGTATTGGAAATAAAAGAGGCGGCCCAGGATATTGCTGATGTATCACAACAGATGCTAGATCAGCTGCAGCAGATTACTGGCAGGCCGCTGAAAGGCGAGTTTCTGAGTGCTGTGGCGATCAGAATACCTAATAAAAGGTTGGCGGCTTCATTGGTGATGAGTCATCGTGTGGTGGCGGCTGGGGTGTTTGAGTTTGGTGATGATGTTTTGCTTCAAGGAATGGTTGACGCGGCCTCGATTACTGCGACGGCTATTGATCAGGATCAGCTCGATGCGCTTGAAAAAAATCAGGCGATTGCTGATCAGTTATATGTGGAAGAAGATGAAGAATCGGTTAAGGCGATAGAACAGTTAAGCTCAAATTTAAGTGCGCGTGGTGCAATGATTACTGAAATGGGTTTGGTATTGTCGCGTGAGTTTGTTGTGGCGGGCCATGATGTCGCGGTGGGAATAACGCCCAAGCTGGTAAAGGTAAAGACCTTTGATTATATATTAGGAATAGATACGGCTGGTTTTAACGCTGATTTGGGGCAGCGAGAATATACAGATTTCAATGTTGATATTGGCCTGTTAAAAGAGTTTGGCAGTGGTTGGCGCACCGGGTTGGCCGTCAGCAATCTGTTTAGCAAGGCTTATGACACTCGTCCTTATTCCTCTGTTGCAGGGCTGCCCCCTGTATCGGCAGTGATCAAGGTGGAGCCTCAGGTACGCTGGGGTATCTCGCATAGCAGTGAGTGGCTTGTGGTGGCGCTAGATTTGGATGTGACCGAAAATGAGTCGCTGGGTTTTGAGTCCAGTACTCAGTATCTTGGTGTGGGAGCCGAGTTGGATTTGTCGGGTTGGGGGCGTTGGCGTGCCGGTTATCGCCATAATCTGAATGACTCGGATGTCAGCATGCCGACGCTAGGGGTCGGTTTTTCACCCTTTGGTGTACACATTGATGTGGCGGTTGCTGATAATGGTGATGAGGCGTTGCTTTCATTCCAGCTAGGGTTTAATTTCTAGTGAACCAATTGGGTTAACGGGTTTCTCTAGGTTGAAATCCCCGGGATAAAGATGAGCGCGTTAAAACAGATGTCGATGGGTTATGAAAACCAGATTAAGAGAAATGAATGGGTGAGTAGAAAGGTGTGGCAGCTAGGCAGCTGCCTGTCTGCATGGATGTTATTTTCAGCACCGCTGCTGGCGATGCCGTTTGCGCCTATTGAACCGGTCTCATATGCCTTGGGTGGAACCGGTGTTTCTTCAGCCTCAGGCGCTAATGCAGGTTTTTTTAATCCTGCTTTGCTGGCAGTGAATGAGGCTGAAAAGGCAACGCTGTTGCCCACGGCTGTGCTTGGTTTTCGTTATTTTGATCGAGACAATGTGTTGGATTCTGTTTACAGGTACCAGGATATGGCTGTCGAGCAGTCCTATGATGAGGTGTTGGCCGATTTCAAGGCTGGAAATTATGTTGATGATGACCCTGTTGAATCTCGGAAATTGATTGCTGAGGAGGCAGATGGGATACGCAGGCGTTTTCTTGATATGGCCGATAAGCCGATGCAACAAGAGTCTATGCTGGCAATGGTGGTGGCTATTTCGCACGATAAATTGAACATGAGTTTTAGCCTTAGCAGAAAGATGCTGGGTGGTGCCTTGATTGAGATTGCTGAAAATGATTTAACTGAGCTGGAAAGAATGGTTGAAGAGGCGGCGGATGGTGAGTTGTTAAGGTCTGATTTTGCCGTTGATCCGGAGGAGGGCGTTAGTAGTGGTTTGTTTGGTTCTGCTGGTTTTGCCTCACAATTTCGTGGTCGGGGTTTGAAGACGACTGAATTGGGTTTGTCTATCGCGGGAAATTACACGGTTGCCGGCCATGATATTGCCATCGGTATTACGCCAAGGCTGATTTTGGCAACCAGTTTTGATTATGTCAAACGTGTTGGTGTGGCTGATTTTGAAACTGGTTTGGGGCGTAAAAACAGTACTGCCTTTGATGTTGATCTGGGTGCCGCCAAGTCTTACAGCAATGGCTGGCGGGCTGGTGTGGCAATCAAAAATCTCATTGGTCAGAAATACAAGACTCGCCTGGGAAATAAAATTAGAATCAGGCCGCAGATGCGAGTCGGTGTTTCTCGCACAATGAAATGGGTTGCTGTTGCTGTGGATCTGGATTTGAATAAAAGTGAGTCGCTGGGGTTTGATTCACAAACCCAGTATCTTGGGTTTGGTGCGCAATTAAATGTGTTTGATATGAGTATAATTCGTATCGGCTATCGTTCTAATTTGAGTGACGCCGATACTAGCGTTGTCACCGTGGGGTTTGGTATGAAGGTTTATGGTCTGCAGCTTGACCTTGCCGCGGGTGCAAATGAAGATGAAATTGATGCTGCTGCATCGGTTGCATATCGATTTTAACCGGTGTAAAAATGCTTAACGAGTGCCAAAGACAACGATGGTTTTGCCTTTAGCTGTGATTAGATTTTGCTGCTCCAGGCTTTTTAATACTCTGCCAACCATTTCGCGTGAGCAGCCAACAATGCGGGCTAGCTCCTGGCGGGTAATCTTGATCTGCATGCCATCTGGGTGAGTGATCGCATCAGGTTGCTGGCACAAGTCGAGCAAGGTCTTAGCGACCCGACCGCTAACGTCCATAAAGGCCAATCGAGAGGCCATGTCGGAGGTTCGGCGCAGGCGCAGGGCCATCTGTGAGGCCATCTGGAAAATGATTTCGGTATGGTTTTTGGCCATCTGGCGAAATCGTTCATAGCTAATTTCAGCCACCTCGCAGTCGCCTCGGGCGCGAATCCAGGCGCTGCGCTCGGGGTTGTTGCTAAACAGGCCCATTTCACCAAAGAAATCACCCGCGTTGAGGTAAGCCAGTACCATTTCATTGCCATCATCATCCTCCGACACCACGCTAACGGAACCCGTGGTGATGTAATACAGTGAGTTTGGTGTGTCGCCGCCGTGAATGATGAGGCTTTTTTTCGCATAGCCGCGTCGATGGCAGTGAGTCAAAAAATTTTCAATGGCCGGGTTGGTCTTTGGTTTATTTGTTTTCGCTAATATCATTTTAATCTCATTGTATGACAGCCCTTGTTATGGCTATCGGCCAATAGTGGCTTATTGATGAGTTACTATATGGCTAAGGAATGAAAATCATAATTTTCATTCCTTAATCTGAAATTTAGAACCCGGGAGTAGCACATGAAGGCACGGATTAAATGGGTGGACAATGCCATGTTTGTGGCGGAATCAGGCAGCGGTCATGCGGTAGTTATCGATGGCCCGCCAGAAGGCGGTGGACGTAACATGGGTATGCGGCCAATGGAAATGTTGTTAATGGGCACGGGAGCCTGTAGTGCCTACGATGTGCTGCTGATCTTACGCAAGGGGCGGCATCAAGTGGCGGATTGTATCTGTGAAGTCGCGGCTGAGCGCGCAGATGGGGTGCCGTCGGTGTTCACCAACATCCATCTTCATTTTATTGTCAGTGGCGATGGCCTGAAGGAAAAGGTGGTTAAGCGAGCGGTGCAGCTATCGGCTGAAAAATACTGCTCTGCCGCCATTATGTTAGGTAAAACGGCCGAGATCAGTCATGATTTTGAAATTGTCTCAGCGTCAGGGGGTGAGGCTTGATTAAGCCGCAGCCTACCTCTGGCATGCGCCACGTCGCTTTGTTTGTCAGCGACCTGGAGGCCTGTGAACAATTCTATGTTGAATTACTGGAGATGCAGGTGGAGTGGCGTCCCGATCCGGATAACGTTTATTTATGCTCGGGTAATGACAACCTGGCCTTGCATCGCGCACCGACGGGTTACGATATGTCAGGTGATCAGACTCTGGATCACATTGGTTTCATTATTGACGATATTGATCAGGTCAATGTCTGGCACGACTTTTTGCGCGGTCATGATGTTAAAATGAAGACGGAGCCGCGGACTCACCGTGACGGTGCTCGCAGCTTTTATTGTTATGACCCTGGCGGCAATACGGTGCAGATGATTCATCACCCGCCAATCGTACAGAAATAGTGACTAAAACCAGAAAAATGATGGATAATCCGCGTCTTTCTTGGCAGTAAAGCCAAGGGCGTGGAAAGACAGGAGGGTGGCTTTATACCCATGCAAATGAAAAGACTAAAATTACATGGATTTAATAATCTCACTAAAACCCTGAGCTTTAATATTTACGATATCTGTTATGCCGTTACCCCAGAGCAGCAGAAGGCTTACATTGAATATATCGGCGAGGCCTATAATGCTGAACGCCTGACTCAAATTTTAACGGACGTGACCGAGATTATTGGTGCCAATATTCTTAATATTGCTCGCCAGGACTATGATCCGCAGGGGGCTTCGGTGACTGTTTTGATTTCAGAAGAACCGATTGCCGCCGAAGAACTATCGAATACTGAAGCGCCGGGGCCACTGCCTGAAGCGGTGGTGGGTCATCTGGATAAAAGTCACATTACCGTCCACACCTATCCTGAAACCCATCCCAATGGTGGTATTAGCACCTTTCGTGCGGATATCGATGTTGCAACCTGTGGTCGTGTCTCACCACTAAAGGCCTTGAACTACCTGATTCACAGCTTTGAGTCAGACATTGTGACGATGGATTACCGGGTACGAGGTTTTACCCGTGATGTGTATGGCAAAAAGCATTTTATCGATCACAAAATCAGTTCAATTCAGAATTACATTGCTAGAGACACCAAAGCGAAATACCAGGTGATTGACGTTAATGTCTACCAGGAAAATATTTTTCATACCAAGATGATGTTGAAAGAGTGGCACCTGCAAGATTATCTGTTTGGGGTTTCACCGGATAACTTGACTGAAAAAGAAGCTAAGCTGATTGATCAGAAAGTGAAGCAGGAAATGGCAGAGATCTTTTATGGCCGGAACTTGCGGCGGGGTTTGTAAGTATCCCCCGCCGTATATTTTTTTAATTTTACGGGGTGACGGAATCCCAGTTGGCAGAAATAACATCATTGCCATGTAGATAATGAACTGCGCTGCCTTGAATCACTGCCCGGTCATTATAGCTGCCTGAACCGCGGTTATTTGTGGCACTGGATTGTTCGCTAATCAAGGTACCGCTATGTCGGAGTGTTACATCTTGAGAGTGGGGATTAATTTCAAAGAGATAAAGACCATCATGTTGCCAGTCGGCCCATTCCCAGGGCGAGGATTGTTCACCGCCTTGGTGCAAGCTTACCGGAATGCTGAATTTGTCTGCGCCCTCACTGCTGGTTAAATAACTCAGGCTACGATAATCATTAAGCACAGGGCTATTTGTGCCGCGCTGACCCAGAATGATGCTGTTGATTTCAGTGGGTGCGTTGATGTTTGAAACGTCAAAGAGTGACAATTTAAGTCCTTGATCCAACGAAAAGCCACTCCCTTCATCGACAGTGGCATCTTTGCCAATGCCAAGTAAAAGTCCATCATTGACGGCGTGCAGATAATTGGAATAGCCGGGTAATTCCAGTTCTCCTGCAATCAAGGGGTTATTGTTGTCGCTGAGGTCGATAACATAGAGTGGATCAACTTTCATGAAGGTAACAAGATAAACACGATCACCAATATAACGCGCGGCAAAAATTTGTTCGCCCGGTTTGCCGATGACGGCGGGATTGGTTTTGTTGGGTAGCTGGGCAATAATTTCCAGTTGGGTGTTGTCGGTGTTTGATTGCAGGTTGGTCAGCTGATGCAACCATTGATTGTTGTTAAACAGGGATGTCACCACATGCAATACGTTGTTCCGTTCGCCCATTAAAAAGGCGGGGTTGCTGCCGTCGATTGACAATCTGCCGGGGACAATGCCACTGCCCTGGTAGCTGGGGCCGTTGTTGTTTAAGGCAAACTTATGAATGACGGTATTGTTGCTAAAAGATGTTCCATTAAGACCGTTGCTGTCGGCGTCCTTGTCTGTTGCTGTGGTTAGATAGATGTTCTGGGACGATGCATAAACCCCGTCGCCACGGCCGCCAATACAAACTGAAGTCATTTCTTCGGGGGCGTTTAAATTGATCGCAGTAATGCTGGTTAATGTTGGGTAACCGCCATTGCGTGCAATGGTGTCGGTGATAAAGCAATTTTGGCTCAGCAATAATGGCTGTGGTTCGTTGTGATTGATACTGACCGTGGGAAGCAGTTCATTCAGTGAGGTTTGCTCAAGCAGCACTTGGTTTTCTGCGATTTCTGCATCTGTGCTTGCAAAGTTGAGATAGCCTTCGATGGATGGTGTAAAGCGTGTGACCAGATATAAAGTATCTTCAACCCGACGTGAGCTGAGCAGATAACCATCAATTGAAATGTTGAGGCTTTGTTGTGGTGCGGCAGCTTCACTGACATCGTAAAACCAGAGTTTGGTCTGGATCGACTGCCAGCTCCACGGGCTATACCAGCTTACCCAGCTTTGGCCTGTGTTTCCGGTTGCGATTAACTGTTTGCCATTGCCATTTTTATCTGTAGTGAGATAAAGGCCGTTTATTGAATTGCCTGCTTCGCCCACTTCGATTTCTGTCAGTAAATAAGAGGCCGCCGGGTTTTCCTGGATCTGGTGTACGGTGATTGTTGGCGCGGGAGCGATAGGCTGAGAATTTTCATCGGGTGGGACATCCATAGCAACGGTGCTCCCCATGACGACATTATTGTTCTGTTGTTTGATTGAATAAAGGTACTGGCCATCATTTTTGATTCGGTCAGCCTCGTCCACGCCGCTGACTTGCAGGTTCGTGGTGGAGGTGGATTCACTGCCAGAGGTTGCGACATCGCTAGCAGTCAAGATAAGCCCTATATTCGGGAAATTGTTTGAGTTGTTAAAACCCTGTTTGAGATATTGTTCTAACTGATGGTTTGAGACAATTGACTTGAGTTGGTTTTTTGTGGCCTGGGCATTTGTGTCGGATGCGACAGAGCCTTCAGGAGGCTCACTGTGTTGGCAGCCACTCAGTAGCAGTGACAGGGTAATGCCGGGAAGCAGTATTTTTGAATTTTTTGGTTTCATGGCGCTCTCTTTTAAAGGTGTGGGATTTTTTTCCCATTGTTGATAATGGGAATTAAATCCCATATAATAAGGCTTGTCAAGTTTGGGTTTGAA
>JAJRWO010000100.1 GCA_024276775.1 Gammaproteobacteria bacterium
CCATTAATACCGCTTCAGCCAAGGCGGAGGCACCGTCATACAAAGAGGCATTGGATACGTCCAGGCCATTCAGGCTTGCCATCATGGTTTGATATTCATAAACCACCTGCAAAGTGCCCTGACTGGCTTCTGCCTGATAAGGGGTGTAGGCGCTATAAAACTCACCACGAGTGGTGATATCCCAAACCGCTTGCGGGATGTGATGCTCGTAAGCGCCAGCACCGATAAAATTCAAACCGTTTGCATCCGTCGCTGCGCGTTCACGCATTAAACGGGCAACAGCCATCTCATTTAAACCGGTAGGCACTGCGTCACTCAAACCGTTAATACGCAACTCAGCAGGAATTTCATCAAACAAATCTTCGATACTGTTGGCACCAATGGCGGCTAACATCTCTTTTGTGTCTTGCTCAGTATGTGGGATAAAAGGCATGGCTTTTCTCGACTAACAATGGGAAAATTTTTTTTTTAAAAAACCGTTTTAATTGTCCACCTCAGTGGTTGCTTCAGTATAGGCATCAGCATCCATTAGCTCTTCCAACTCACCTTCTTCAGTCAGTCTGACCTGCATCAGCCAACCATCGGCATAAGGGTGGTGATTCACCAAATCAGGGCTGTCGACCAGATCTTCATTCACCGCCACCACCTCACCTGTCACCGGGCTATAAACATCCGAGGCCGCCTTGACGGACTCAACCACCGCACACTCTTCACCGGCTGAAACTGCTGCGCCAAGGTCAGGCAACTCAATAAACACCATGTCACCCAACAGCGCCTGGGCATGGTCACTAATGCCGATCTTGACGGTTCCATCACCAAGGTCTTCAACCCATTCATGGCTCTTGGCGTATTTCAGATTTGCTGGAATTTCGCTCATTGTTTAATCCTCTCTCAACAGTCTTGGTAAAAAATTTATTCATTTGAGGCCGTTGCAAAACACCTCAATTTGCTTTGACTTAGTTCAATTCAACACAGATTTTGCCATGGCGGACAAAGGGTGGTTTAACGACTTTACAGGTCAGATCACGACCGCGCACTGCCACCTGGCACTTATCAGCCACCTCGGCAGTGACCCGGGCAAAGGCAATCGACCTTTCCAGGGAGGGTGAAAAACCACCGCTGGTGGTTACCCCTACAATATGGCCATTTAGCATGACCTGCTGATGTGCGCGCAAGACGCCTTTGTCCTGCAATACCAAGCCGACGAACTGACGCAGGCCGCCCTTGTCACGCTGTGCTTCCAGGGCCTGACGGCCAATAAAATCACGCTCGGCCGGCTGCCAGGCGACGGTCCAATTCAAACTAGCCTCTAGTGGGCTAATATTTTCATCCATATCTGACCCATACAGATTCATACCGGCTTCCAAGCGCAAACTGTCACGACAACCCAGGCCACAAGGTGATACCCCTTGCACCAATAAGGCCTGCCACATTGCTGTGGCCTGTTCGGCAGGCATCATAATCTCATAGCCATCTTCGCCGGTATAACCGGTGCGGGCAATAAACAAGCCTTCAGACTCAAGCCCCATAAATACTTTCAGGCTGGTCGCCGCATCAGCCTGTGCCGCCGTCATCGCCGCATGGGCCTTGGCACGGGCGTTCGGCCCCTGCACAGCAATCATGGCCAGGTCGGCACGTTCAGTTACGATTATATCAAAGGCCGCTGCCTGCTTTTCAATCCAGGTCAAATCTTTGTCGCGCGTCCCTGCATTCACCACCATACGGAAATTCTGCTCATTCAGATAATAGACGATCAAGTCATCAATAATACCGCCGTCCTGTTGCAACATGCAGCTGTAAAGTGCCTTGCCTGATTGTTTCAGCTTGGCGACATCATTGGCCAGCAACTTTTGCAAAAAGGCTTTAACCTTGGCACCTTGCAGATCAACCACCACCATGTGTGAAACATCAAACATGCCCGCATCGCGACGAACAGCCTGATGCTCGTCTAACTGAGAACCGTAGTTCAATGGCATATTCCAGCCAGCAAAATCAACCATTTTACCGCCACAGGCAAGGTGCTGATTAAACAGCGGTGTTTTATTCGACATGACCTTTATCCTTCATTTGTTATTCTGCATGGCCTTCTTCCGCATGATAAGAGGACCGCACCATTGGCCCAGCCTTGACCCAGGTAAACCCCATTGCTTTGGCCTCAATCTCGTATTCTGTGAATGCTTCAGGCGTGAGATATTCTTTCACCGGCAGGTGCTGGCGGCTGGGGCGCAGGTATTGGCCCAGAGACACTCGGACCACACCTGCATCACGTAAATCAGCCAGCACGGCCAGCACATCTGCCTGGCTTTCACCCAGCCCCAGCATCAAGGCTGACTTGGCCTCAACCCCCGATTGCCCGGCGGCCAATGCCAATAAATCTAGCGAACGCTCATACCGGGAACCCTTGCGTACTTCTTTATATAGCGCCGGTACAGTCTCAACATTGTGACCCCAGACCAGCGAGCCACCCGTCACTGAGCCACAGATCAAATCAACGGCGGCTTGCTGGCCTTGCTGAAAATCGGGGCTAAGAATCTCTAGACCGATGTCAGGCTTGTCCTGGCGCAGGCGTTTGAGCAACTCGGCATAGATGGCCGCGCCACCATCGGGCTGGTCATCACGATTAACCGAGGTCAGTACCACGTAATTTAATCCCATCTTCATCACGGCCTCAGC
>JAJRWO010000101.1 GCA_024276775.1 Gammaproteobacteria bacterium
CGCATGCTCAGCACCTTTGAAAAACACTGGCAACAACTCGATGGCAACACCCTTGAAGTGCAACGTTACAACCCAACACTGCACGATTTTTCCGCCCCAGTGACTCATTTGCTCAATATCGATGAAAGCCGACAACGCAAACACGCGTTACAAAAACTGACCGGACTGAACCTCAAGTTCGAACCGCGCCGACGCCAGGATGTTGACTTCATCTTCGTTGCCGCCTTTCCTAGTCAGGCACGCCAGATTCGGCCACAACTGAAATTTTATTACGCTGCTAACCTGCCTATTTATAGTACCTCTCACGTCTTCAGCGGCAAAACCAATAGCACTCAGGATAGAGACATGAACGGCATCACCTTCAGCGATATACCCTGGGTTTTCGACAATGGCGCAGACCACCCACCCAACTGGAAGCTGTTTACTGATACCCAGCAGACGAATATCCTGCCATTCAAACGCCTCTATGCCATGGGTATTGACGCCTACCATCTGATCAGCCAGTTAAAAAACTTGCGCCGTCACCCGCAAAATCACGTTAATGGCAAAACTGGCACGCTCTATCTGGATGAAAACAACCGTATTCACCGGCAACTGCAGTGGGCCCGTTTCAAGGCGGGCAAACCACAGTTAATCGACGCGACACCGATGCAGCCAAACGAGCCGTCATGACCAAACAACAAATCGGCCAGGCAGCTGAAACCAAAGCCTGCGATCACTTGCAAAAACATGGTCTGCAACTTATTGAACGCAACTATCACTGTCGCCAGGGCGAAATTGACCTGATCATGCGTCATGGCAACTACACCGTCTTTGTGGAGGTGCGCTATCGCCGCCACAGTGGTTTTGGCTCAGCAGCCGAAAGTATCGATTACCGAAAACAGAAAAAAATTATCAGGACTGCCTCGCATTACCTGCAACAGTATCGCGAACTGGCACAGCAACCGGCCCGGTTCGATGTGGTTGCAATGTCGTTACAAGGCAGTGACGCCCGTATCAACTGGATTCAGGATGCCTTCCAGGTAACATAAGGCCCAACCCGCCATAGTGCCTGATGTTTATACCCACTACTTCGGTTCTAACCAGGCTTTCTGGGTTAAACTTTGAACACAATACAACAAACCACGAGGATTCATCCTATGGATGCAGTGACACGCATTCAACATACATTTAATGACAGCGCCAACAATACACTGGAAGCCGCAGAGCGACTGGCACCTGTGATTGCCGATGCGGCCTCTTTGTTGGTACAACAACTGCTTGGTGGTCACAAGATTCTCAGCTGTGGCAATGGTGGCTCAGCTGCCGATGCCCAGCATTTTTCATCCGAACTGCTCAACCGTTTCGAAATGGAGCGCCCTGGCCTGCCCGCTATTGCCCTGACAACGGACAGCTCTACCATCACCTCAATCGCCAACGATTTTTGTTACGAAGAGGTATTCGCCAAACAAATTCATGCCTTGGGCCAAGAGGGCGATGTGCTGTTAGCCATCTCCACCAGCGGTCGCTCACCCAGCATCATCAAGGCCATCGATGCCGCTCATGAACGCGGCGTCAAAGTGATCGCCTTGTCGGGCCGTAATGGTGGCGAAGTACCCAAACACCTCTACGATAAGGACGTTGAAATCCGCGTGCTATCGGACTCTACCGCCAGAATTCAGGAAATTCACCTGCTGGTAATTCATTGTCTGTGCGAACAGATTGACCTGCAAATCTTTGGTTAGAGAGATGTCATCATGCCCAAATTAGTTCATTCATTTTTCGTCATCCTAATCAGTACCATTATTGTCTCTGGCTGTGCCGCTCCGATCATTATTGCCGGTGGCGCTCTTGCCGGTGCCACTGCCGCCGACCGTCGCGATACCAGCGCCATTATTGATGACAAAAACATCGCCCTCAAGATTGAAGAAAAAATCTATACCGATGACAGCATCAGGCGTCACATCCACGTCAACGTCACCAGCTACAACGGCAGCGTATTATTAACCGGCGAGATTCCAACCATGGAAATGCGCAATGTAGTGGTAAAGCACGCCCAACATGTTGCCAAGGTTAAACGAATTTACAACGAAACCATTGTCGCACCACCCTCAGCCTTTAAATCACGCCGCCAGGATACCTGGACGACCACCAAGGCTAAGTCTGCCCTATTGAGCGAAAAAAACATCAATGGCCTGCACTTCAAAGTGGTCACAGAAAGTCAGACCGTCTATCTGATGGGACGGGTCAGTCATACAGAAGGCAACATTGCCGCCAATGCGGTGCGTCAGGTGAAAGGCGTCAAACAGATCATCAAATTATTTGAATATCAAGACAATAACAAGTGAACATTACAAACACTGCACTGACGCGGCTGAGCGAGATTGTCGGCCCGGAAAACCTGCTCACCGCTGCCGCTGACTGCTGGCCTTACGGCTATGACAACAGTCGTCGTCAGGCCATGCCCGATGCCGTCGTCCTGGCAAGCAAACAGGAACAGATCCTGCCACTGGTGACGCTTTGCAATCAGCAAAAAATCCCGCTTATCGCCCGTGGCCGTGGCACCGGCACCACGGGTGCCACCGTGCCTATTCATGGCGGCATCATCCTCTCTCTGGAGCGCATGAACCGGATTATCAAAATGGACCCCGCCAACCGGGTAATGGTGGTTGAACCTGGCGTCACCAACCAACAAGTACAAGACACGGCCAAGGAACATGGTTTTTTCTGGTCACCCGACCCTACCAGCGCTGCCTTTTGCAGTGTCGGCGGCAATTTAGCCCACAATTCAGCCGGGCCACGCACAATCAAATATGGCTCTACCCGAGATAACGTCCTCGGCCTGCGCGCCATCACCGGGGCAGGCAAAGAGATCCGCACCGGCGTCTACACCAGCAAAGGCGTAGTCGGTTACGACCTGACCCGCTTGCTGATTGGCTCAGAGGGAACCCTCGCAATCATCACCGAGGCCAACCTCAAACTAACCCCTCTGCCAGAAGCCAAACGCACCCTGCAAGCTATTTATAAAGATATACACAGCGCGGCCAAGGCCGTTTCAGCCATCATGGCCCAACCCGTTACCCCCTGTGCACTGGAATTTATCGATAGACAGGCGATTGAAATGATTCGCAGCTACTCCGAAACTGAGCTGCCACAAGGCGCGGGGGCCATGCTGATAATCGAAGTGGATGGCCTGGAGGCGGGCCTGAATCAGGCCGCCGAAACCATTATCGCCGCCGCCCATACCGATGGCCTGCTAAGCATTACCCTGGCCAAAAACGAGCAACAGGTAAAACAACTCTGGGATACACGCAAGGCCCTGTCGCCAGCACTACGTAATGTCGCGCCAAAAAAAATCAACGAGGACGTCGTGGTGCCTGTCTCTGAAATCCCCGCGCTGATCAACGGCCTGACAGACCTGGCAGACAAGCATGACATTACCATTGTTAATTTCGGCCATGCCGGCAATGGCAATATTCACGTCAACCTGTTGGTGGACCCTGATAATCCACAACAAATGCGGCGCGCTGATCAATGCCTGGATGAAGTCTTCAGCCTAGTACTGAAACTCAACGGCAGCCTTTCGGGTGAACACGGGGTAGGCCTGGTCAAACGAGATTTTGTTAGCCGGGAAATCGATGCTTCCACCCTTGAACTCATGCACAGTATCAAGCGACAGTTCGACCCTAACAATATTCTCAACGCCGATAAAACACTGCCGCTGCCTAAGCAGTGAAAACCATGCTAAAGCAATTACTCACACTGCTGGGCATTGGCTTTGTCGGCTTAGCCTTTGTCGGCGTATTCCTGCCCCTGTTACCTACCGTCCCTTTTGTACTACTGGCCGCAGCCTGTTTCGCCAAATCATCACCACGCTTTCATCAATGGCTAATCAATAACCGCCACCTTGGCCCGACCATTCAACACTGGCAAAGCAATCGCTCCATCCCCAAGCAAGCCAAGGTCATCGCGATAATATCAATTATCTGTAGCGCCGCCATCTCAATTTACATGGTCAATACTGCCATCATCAAACTGCTGATTGCCGGCCTGCTGCTAATCCCTGTATTTATTATTTTGCGCCTACCCAACGCTGAATCTGTTGTCGACACACACAAAAACGCCTGAACCAACCAATAAACAGGCCCTTCAGCCCAACCGCTATAGATACGTTAAAAGAAACCGATAATAGATAAGGAAGATCAATCATTTTGACTGTGGAAAGAATAAGCAATGCGACCTTTTTTAGTGATTCTTGGTTTTATTTGTCTCGGTTTGGCCGTGCTGGGCGTCATTTTGCCGGTGATGCCAACCACCTGTTTTGTACTGATGGC
>JAJRWO010000102.1 GCA_024276775.1 Gammaproteobacteria bacterium
TGATAATAGAGATCAAAATAGGCCAGTCCAAGAAATGCACCACTAACAGCATAACCAATCAATGAGACCTGGAGCATGGTTGCCAAATCGTAACACCACTTAAGTTCCTCAATTTTTTTGGTTCGTTTGGCAATCCAACCACCCGAAAACCAGGTTAGAAACCCAAGCAACAGGAATAAACTCAAACCAACAAAACCATGCTCTCCAAGCACTTCAAAATAAATACTGTGAGCATCTATCAAACCAGCAAAGGCCTCAAAGCCACCGCCATTCACCGGCCGCTTCATCGCTGTATTAAAGGCGAAATTCCAAGCATCAAAACGCCCCAGGGCTGATTTATCCTCTTCATAATTTTGAATCGTTTCCATACGGTCATGCCATGTCTGGGGCATAAAACTAAATAATATTGGCGCTGTCACAACAATTATCACCAGAAACAGAAATTTCTTTCTGCTTTTCAAAATCATAAAAAGGGTCATTGCGACAACACCAACCAACGCCCCTCGCGACTGCGTCCCCAGCACGGCAACAAACGTTAACAACATGGCAATTGTCAGGCCGTGACGGATAAACCACTGCGTTGCCTGCAACTGAAGAAAACGCATCAGGGGAATAATCATAATCAGGGCCAGGCCTATTTCGTTATTACCGCCTATAAATGTGCCAAAAGGGCCTTGCACACGAAAACCGCCGCCCGTCATAATTGTAAATATGCCCCCCTTAACACCATAAAAACCGATAGAAAGTGCAATAATCCAGGCCAGAAAAATCAGGCGCTTCTTCGACCCCATGATTATCAAGGTAATAAAGGTCATTATCTGAATTTTTATTACTTTTTCAAGTTGCCCCCAGGCCAGAGCTTCATGAATTGCAAAAATAGTCGTCACAAACATCCATACAATAAATATAGAAAGGACTACCACCTCGCGTGTCCATGGAATTTTTTTTCTTTCTTTACTTAACAGCAGACCGGCCATGGTAAACAAGGCAATTAACATGGCAAAAGGGAAATCATAGGCAAACCCATATGCCAGACGATGAGGATTCATGTAACCGATCCATGACCACAGCATGACACCAATCCAGGGCTGAAATAAAACCGCTGGCAAAACTCCAAGCACTACCAATGTTACGAATAGATCACGCATATAACTTACTCTCAGCTCGGTGTCACGTGACTAATCACATAACGAAACTTGCCGGATGCCTCGGCGGCAATATCGTCAACCCGATCAACATCGACTTTTACATCAGCACCCAGGCGCTGAACCATGCCCTTACGTATAAGCTCAAGGCTTTCGTCGGTAAATGTCGCGGACGTCATTAATTCAATACGCGTGTATTCGAGTGATTCCTGGGTGATCTTGAAATTCTCAACCCCTTCCACATCACGAATCACATAGATCAACGCTAACCCGTGCATGATTGTGCCATCGGCGGCGACAATAAAATCTGTGCTTCTGCCTTGCAGCTCTTTTAATAAGGGTAAGCTACGGCCACAACTGCATAATTGATCATCAAGCACACCGACATCGCCGGTACGGTAACGGATAAAGGGAAAGTCTCTGGTTGCCAGATGCGTGACAACAATCTCTCCGCTTTCTCCGGCAGGCAAGACATTGCCGTGCTTATCGACTATCTCGACAATAATATCTTCAGCGGTGATATGCATTCCGCCCGCCGGACACTGGTGGGCAATAAAACCGGCATCGCGGCCACCATAACCGTTCGCTACCGGGCAACCGAAGGTTGATTCAATCCGGCTGCGTTGATAATCGTACAGCCGCTCAGAGGTCACAAAAGCCACTTTAATGCCTAAGTCATCCATCGCGATGGCCTTGGCCTGGGCATACTTGGCAATATGGGCCAGAGCAGACGGATAACCGAACAGCATTTTTGGTTTAAAAGCGCGGATTTGATCGATAAAACCATCCAGCTTGGCATCGGACATTTCAAAGGCTGGCAACAGAGTGGTGCGTAAAAGTTTATCGCGAACGGCCTTGACGCGATCCTGCGAACCCAGCTCAATGGGCGAGCCCCAGACCACCATTTCCCTGTCGCCGATATCCACGTCCCACCAGCGGGTGGCACGCCACTTGGCCGCTACATCATGACTGACCCGCTCATTACCAATAAAAAACACCAGGGGTTCACCGCTGGAACCACCCGTATTGAAGCGCGCCAGATCAGTTGCTCCAGCCGCCTTGAAATCATCCATATGTTCGCGAATTTCGCGTTTGCCTAAAAAGGGCAGCTTCTGCAGGTCGGCAAGTGAACCCACTTGTGGATCAAAGCCCTGCGCTTTGAAAAGACGGCGGTAGTAAGGCACATTTTTACCCGCGTATTGCAACAGTCCCTGGAGTCGTTGCAGCTGATATGCATTGAGCCTGTCTGGCGACCACCACTGACTGTGTTCCATCGCCTTTTTCACCGCAACAGTGTCGTGCTTTTTCAACCGTTCATGAACGGGAAACAGGCAGTTGGCCACTATGCGGGTATAGACGCTGCTCATTGATTATTCTCACGAAATTGCGACCGCTGCCCCTCAGCGACCGTTTCAAAGCGAGTCGCCAATGAGCTGCATAATGCCAGAATCGGCGCGTCAATCTCGGGCGGCGAGCGACGTCGCACTGAACTACCAAACACCTTGCTGCTGACACGCTGGCTGTATTCAAGCCCGAGAAAGCCAAAGATACGGGCAAACTCTGCCTGCGGCTCGGTCACCAGGGTTTCATACTGCACCAGCTGCACTCTGGGATCTGTGTCGAAGCCCTGCTCGAAAAACAATATGCCACGAAAATACCAGGTCAGTGCCGCTGCCGAGGCATCACTGATATCAGGGTGTACCAACATCTGGATATGCTCGTAAGTTTCATCAGACAAGCCGCCACTCAACCAACCATCGCTGTGGCGATCGGCGGCAATGCGTTTAACCTGATTGGCCTGATTTCTGAAAGAGACCAACATTGAACTGACCACATCAAAATAGTGACGATTGACCCAGATCATTTTCGCTGGCCGGGACTCATCTATCTTAAATTCGTCCATCAGTCGACTGAGCCTCTGTAGTTCACACAGCGATTTGACAATAAAACAGGGCGCTTTTGACTGTGCTACCAATGGCTGGATCACCTTCACATCACGCATCTGGTAGTTATCAAAGGCACGAGAATCACGCTCATGATAAACATCGGTTTCAAAACTGCGTTCCAACACATCCATCATCATATTCGTGCCGGAACGCTGCACACCGGCAACAAACACCACTCGCTGTTGCTGCTTGTTATTGGCGGCATTCAAGCTATGCAACAGCCCTTTGCGCAACAGTAGCAAACGACGTTTCAATTCATTCAGTCGGTAACTGGCCATATCTCAGTGCTTCCCCATCTGAGAAACAGCCGAATCGTTGGCTGAAACCTCGTGCTGTAGTTGCGTGAAATTTTCTGTCAGTAATGCCACTCGCTTATCCCAGCCATTATCGCGCGCATAGGCAATGATTTCATCACCCTGCCATTGCTGAGACAAGGCATGATCCAGTGCCTGCTGCAAGGCGGCCTGATCATCAAACGGCACAATCGTACCGAGGTTTTCCGCTGGCACCACTTCAGCATTACCCCCCACATCGGTGGCTACCACAGGCAAACCGCAGGCCATGGCCTCAAGCAGCACATTAGCCCAGCCTTCATTGCGGCTGGACAATACAAACACATCCGCCGCTGACAACGGCTGACGAAGTTTTTCAGGGGGCATGGTGCCTAGAAAATGAACACAGTCCTGCAAGCCAAGATCAGCCACCTGTTGTTTCAGTTGCTCGCTCCAGTCCCCCTCGGCGCTGGCACCGCCCACAATCAGGTAATGCAAATCAGGATGGCGTTCGCGTAAGGCCGGTAACACCTCAATCACCCGGTGAAATCCCTTGCGCTCCACCAGACCGCCCACTGTAATCAACACCTGGGCATTGTCAGACAGATTAAATTTCTGCCGCATTTCATGGCGATCAGCGGGAAAAAACTTATCGGCATGAACACCATTGGCCACTACTTTTGCCTTGGCTGGGGCTGTCCCCTGCTCCAGCGCCAGACGACGCAGGGAATCAGAAACAGAAAAAATTCGGTCAGCACTTATTAGCGCCTTGATTAAATATGGCCGCAGAGATGCATCCTGTGAATGGCGTACCTCGGTGCCACGCAACGTGATCGTCACCGGCAGTTTGAGCCAGCGCCCCAGCAGTACGGCGGCATAACCATCGGGATAGCCAAAATGGGCATCGATAATATCGAATTGGAAACGCTGCCGCAAGCGGCGCATAAAAAAATAGAGTGACAAAGCCATCAAAATACCGTCCAGGGACTTGGCCAGCCCGGGAACAGAAAGAAAACGGGGCTGATAAACCTCAAAGTCTTGCTGCTGTTCGACAGGCTCAACCGGTGGCCGGAAGTGCGGCCGAAACAGACGGATCAGACCTTGCAACGGAAACCACGGTTTCGGTGACACCACCACCAATGGCAGTTGCTGGCCCACCCGAAACATGCGCTCGCGAATAAACAGACCGGCGGTCGGCTGCGCCTTGCTAGGAAACAAGGAAGAGAAGGCCACGAGCTTCGGCTGATTCTGCGACATCTTTTAGGCTATCTGTTCAGCAAGGATTCGTATACTGATTGATATCGGCTAACACTGGTACGCCAGTTGCGTTCTTCTTCAATAAATTTGCGCCCATTCTGTTTAAGCTGTGGCCACTGCGCCTGATTATCGAGCAAATCCACCACGGTGTCGGCCAGAGCATCAACATCACCCGCCTTAAACAAACGACCGGTAACACCATCCTTAATCAGTTCGTGATGGCCACCCACATCTGATGCCGCAAACAGGCGTCCCTGTGCCATTGCCTCTAAAGGCTTTAACGGTGTCACCAGTTCAGTCAGACGCATGGAAAGTCGCGGGTAAACAAGAATATCGATCAGGTCATAATATTTGTTCACCTGCTCATGAGGCACACGGCCGGTAAAGACGACATAGTCTTCGATGGCCAACGCTTTGACCTGCTGTTTCAAGGCTTCATTCTGTGGCCCGCCCCCCACCAGTAACACTTTAATATCCGCGTGTTGCTGGCGAATTTTTGGCAAGGCCTGTAACAGCATCGGCAAACCTTCATAGGCATAAAAAGAACCGATAAAACCCAGCACACGACAGCCCTGCAAACCAAGCTGTTGCTGCAATGCAGGATCCGCCTCACCGCCCAGTACAAACTTGTCCGGATTCACCGCATTGGGAATCACCGTCACCTTGTCCGCACTGACACCGCGCTCGATAATATCCTTGCGCAAACCGTCACAAATGGTTGTAACGGCATTGGCCTGGCGGATCGCCTTGTTTTCCATGGCCCGTGTCAGACGGTAGCGCAAATCACCTTCCTTGCAAGTGCCATGATCAACAGCGGCATCTTCCCAAAAGGCACGAATTTCATACACAAGTGGCAAATCAAACTGCCGCGCAGCATTGGCCGCAGCCAATCCATTCAAAGCAGGTGAATGCGCGTGCAGAATATCAGGATTTACTTGAGGAATTATTTTCGCCAGACGTTGGGTCAAACTATTTATCACTGCCATCTGATTAAGGACAGGCAATCTTGATAACACAGTCCCCATCTCCGGTGTGCGAAAAAAATGAAAACCATCCACCTCTTCTTCCAGAAGCTCGGACTTTGCCGCTTGTGCATGTTTGCTGCTGGTGATGTGTTCGGTCTGCCAACCCAATGCTCGTTGTTGCTCCAAAATAGCGCGTGAACGAAAGGTGTAACCACTGTGCAACGGGATGGAGTGATCAAATATGTGTAGAATTTTCATTAGGCGGTTTCCTGCATCACCTGGCGCTGGAAAGCATCAAACATCAACAGCGTCCAGATAGAGGCACTGTAGTCACGCAAACCCGACTGATGTTGCAACACCAGGTGTTCAACGTAGTCCATATTAAAAATACCGCACTGGCGCATGGATTCACCCAGCAGTGATTCTTTAACCCGCTGTTTTAA
>JAJRWO010000103.1 GCA_024276775.1 Gammaproteobacteria bacterium
ACGGCGCCATCGGCCAGCAACACAACGCTCAAGCGGTCTGGATCGTTTGCGTTATTGCCTGGAGTTCTGTCACGAATTCGGCTACCCGCTTCAAAGGTAATGTCCCCAGCGGCATCCAGTGTCAGCGTGCGTGTGTCACGGCCGTCATAATCAAGATCACCATCTTTGTCAAAGGTGATATCACCATTGCCCACCCCAGAGTCTCCCCCTGTCCTGATAATGACATCACCACTACTTAAGGCATCCCTGATATCAATAACACGGATTGTTGAATCCTCTCCAGTCGCAACAAAAGGGGAGCCTGTCGTCGCATTATTGTTAACGCCAGTCACAATGATGTTATAGGGGTCAATCAACCAGGTTCCCGCCTCGCCAAAATACGACGAGGCGTCAGGCGCACCCACAATCTGAAAACCGATCAGGCCAGAGGTTTCGATAAAACCGCCGTCACCACCATTGATGCCACCCCGTGCAAACAGGTCGCCATAAATGCGTGCGGTATCGGACGCGAAAGTGATGAGCCTGCCACCATCACCATTATCCAGCGCATCGGCAAACACCTGGCTGTCTTCCGACAGGTAGATAAATTCAGCATTGGGGATCAGGGTGTTGTTGCCTTCCTGATCGCCACCAATAAGCATCTGCCCGCCGCCGTTGGCGCCCGAAACATCGATGGTGGATTGATCAAACAGGCCGGCATTGTCGCCCAGCACTTTTACAATGCCGCCCAGGCCATTAGATTCGGAACGGGCGGCGGTTAAACTATTTTCAGTCAGCAATGTTGTGTTTTGCGCATGCAGCTCGATTTCGCCGCCATTGCCACTTTCGGCATTGGCAATCAATTCGCCACTGCTGGTAACATTTTCACCCAGCAAAACAATGCGTCCAACATTTTGATCACTTAACGTTGTAGAAGTATCGATACTGCCGCTGTTGATCACATCGGCTCCACCACCGAGCGTGAAGCTGCCATCTTCATGGACTACGACGCTGGTGGCTTGATCCAGGCCACCGGTATTCACGGCCTGGGAAAACACATCCTGGCTGGTGCTGGCCGTCAATAAAACACGGCCACTTTCGGCTTGAATGTCACCACTATTGATCACAGCGGGATCGACACCCAGCTCATCTTGCAGGATTTCCTTGCTGACACGAACACCCAGCAAGCCGCCCTGATCAAAGGTCAACACCGCCTGTTTACCAGCGGCAAGATTGACGGTTCCTAAATTGGCAACAATCAGTCCGTCGTTTTTAACTTGCTTGCCAATGAGTGCGACATTGCCGCCCAGCGAGGCAGTGATGATACCGCTGTTGATGACCGCTCCATCGGTTCCCAGGACTTCATCGAAGATGTAATGGCCATTCATGAAATCGTTGGGCTGGATGTTTAAACCGGAAGCGATAATGCCGCCGACATTAATAATGGAGGTGGAGGTGAAAAAAATGCCATTGGGGTTAACCAGGATCACCTGACCATTGGCGTCAATGCGACCGGCAATGGTGGAACCGCTTTGACTCAGGATGCGGTTTAGAGAGATAGAAGAGGAATTAGGCTGGATGTACTGCACACGTTCGTTGGCATTGACGTTATAGCTTTGCCAGTCGATGGCCATGTTCTGGCTGATTTGGTTGATGGTGGTGGTGGCATCTGACTGACTGATGCTGCCGGATCCGCCCACTACCGCACCGCCTGCCGGGCCAGCAATTGCCGATGGCAGCGTGGAAGCACTGACCAACAGTATAGAAAACAGCCCTTGACTCCATACCGTCAAAGTATGCTTTTTATATGTTCTTTTTCTCACCATCGGTCTGTCCCGGTTTGGTTTTTTGTTGTTATCGGCGTCATACCTAACTCCGCTAGCGTTAATTGATAGACTTTTTATTTTTATTGGAAAATTTACTCTTTACTGGTTCAATCAAAATTGAAATAAAAATTATCGTCAGAAAAACTGAGACGACATACTCCCCCAAAAAGGCATAAAGCACCCATGACAATGCAACAATTCCCGCGCAGACAGACAGAAAGAATAATAATATTTTTTATCATTATGCATGCTCAAAATTAGCAGGTGAGCTTTTAGCCCTAAGCCCGAAAATTTTTCTTGAGGAGTTATTTTTTTCAAAAATCTGTGAGTTATGGAAATAAAATGACTGCCACCCTTTAAACTGCAATTTGTTTTGGTGCATAAAAACAAACATATCCGCTATTCGATAACCGCAGCCTAGTGACCGTCCACTTGCAACTGCAATACTCCCAATAACAGCACCGACATATGCAGCCGCACCGAATGTGGCTGCAATTTTTAATTTCTCAAGTCCTGTAGTAGCACCAATTAACTCTGCAACAGTCGCACCTCTACCCAAGGTTTTTTAAGGTTTCAACCATGATGACAGCATGTGCAATCGCAGCATTATAGCTATCAAAAAATGTCGATGGGAAAGGCAAGCCTAATGCCTGCATATTTTCATTGAAGTACTTTTTAAAATCACCCACTTTGTAGCATTGACTCATAGTATTGTTCCTTTTGCTGAAATTATCCTGATATCAATTCAACCTTGTTGTATCGCATCTTATCGTTTTCTATACTCTCCGCTGAAATCATATGCCCCGTTGGTCAACACCAGGATCAGTCGATCATTGCCGCGAACACTAACCAGGCCGGTATAGGTCGATATGTCCAGGATTTTTGTATTCACGCAGCTCGCCATGGTGACGGAAACTGTATAGAGGTGAGTGTTGGCGATTGGTTCTATTCGGCCGCCATAGTCACAATTATTAAAAATACCACTACCGGAACCGCCACTACCAAAATTTGGCACAGGCGCGATTTCGTCATCCGCATTCAGAAAAGGGATAGCCGGAGGAATCCCGGTCACGGGTTCCCAGTCCAAAGTTCGAATCACCATACTCATATCCACCGGCCCATTATCCATCGGTGGCGCATAGTCCAACTGGAAGATACCATTGGCCGCCCCTTTGCCGCCCAAGGTGCCTGTCATCTTCGAGCCCTCGGTAATCATGCCACTCAATGGAACATTTTCCTGTGCCATCACATCATCTTCGTAGACGGTGACGGTACCGCTGAAATCATTGCCACTCACCGTAAGCGTGCCGACATAGGTCAGGTTTTCCGTGTCACTCATCATCATGAACTGCCCGTCATACACCATGCCCTGAAAATCGGCCTTGGTGCTGCGAGGTGTTGTATTGTCGGCCTCCATCACCACCACATACCCGGTATTGGTGTAATACCCGGCCGGATCGGCATCGGATACTGGCGGAGGCAGTATGCGAACGCCATCACCACAACCCTGCAAGGCCATGGCAAGCAGCGTCAGTAGCATCATCGGGAGATGGGAAAAACGTGTTGTCAGGCAGTGCGGTGTCATGACGTTGTCCTTGTTAAGTGTGTGGCGTCCTTGGCAGAGAGTGGAACGTGAACGCATTTTGAGGTCAAATCCTATCACAATCCGGAAGATTTTTCGGCAATGAATGGATGTGCCAGAATGGATATGTGGCACGGAGAAGCGACACCATTTCACGACAAACCAAGGAGATACAGAGAATTTCTCAGATTATGCATTAAGTGGATGCGAGATCTCTATCTCCCGTGCGGTATTTTCCGGCATCAGCCCATTGTCTGGGCGGATGTCTTTACACAGTGCATAGGGGCTTCTCCATTGTTTTTTCGGTCGCCCCCGATCCGCGGAACGGGGCAACTCTCGCATTGCAACATCCGGTGAAAATGCTCATGAATTACAAATTTTACACGGCGAGAGCCAGTCCTCTTGAGACGCTCACAAGATAGTGAGACTTTTGCCTGTTTTCTAGAGCTATTTGTTGGTCTCATCTTTACTGCCAAATTTTGGTTTTACACGTGAAATCAATGCAAAAAACGTAATAACGATCATAATTAAAAAGGCATAGTTGCCAAATATTTGGAAGAATAGCAACGAGAGAAAAAATATTACAATAGCAGCAATTAGAAAAAGTAAATTCTTAATCATCATGCGTACTCAAAACTAGTTGGTGTAACTTTTGCTCTCATACCAATGCTTTTTCTAAAAGTATGAGTTTTATCAAAAATTTGTGGGTTATGGAAATAAAAAGCATGCCAGCCTCTAAACTGTAAATTGTTTTGGTGTGTAAAAACGAACATATCGGATATTCGAGAACCACAGCTTAAAGACCTACCACTAGCAACAGCAATACTCCCAATTACAATCCCAGTATAACCAACCGCACCAAAAGCTGCGGCAACCGCTAATTTCTCAAGCCCAATAGTAGCGCCAATTAATTCTCCCATCGTTGCTCCTTTACCAAGAATGTGTAAAGTTCCCACTAAAGTAGCCGCTGTACCTATAGCCTTTTGATAGCTGTCAAATAGACGAATGGCACTTAGTTAAGCGCTAGCGTCCCAGGAAAACCTATATAACCGCATGAAATAAAAGGAGAAGGTTGGCGGAATCTGGTAAAGTGTTTGGTGCGAAACAATCAATCCACCACATCCGAGGCCAACCTTCA
>JAJRWO010000104.1 GCA_024276775.1 Gammaproteobacteria bacterium
CAGGCAAAGGCGTTAAGTCTGTCGCTGGATGGGCAGACCTTGCCACTGAAGCTGCGGGCCATTATCCCAATCGTGGATACTCAGAATGGCACCCAGGAGGTTCGGCTTGGCTTTGTTGCGCAAACGGCCATCGTGGGCAGCAGTGGGCGGCTGGTCTGGCAACACCCTGATGCCCACCTACCCGCTGATCTATTGCTGCGCAGGGGGGGGGTGTTAGGGGTGTTTGTAGCAGAACAGGGTCTGGCTCGATTTATACCATTGCCGTCCGCTCAGGAGGGGCGTAGTGTGCGACTGGATACTTTACCTGCCGATGCCCAGTTGATTGTTGATGGTCGCTTTAGTTTGCAGCCTGATGACGTAATCGAGCTTGAGTAGCCGCTATCCTGGCCCCCTCAATTGACCGTTCCATGCCTAATGTCAGGTTATTGATATGAATAATATTGAAAACAATTTGTCCCTCATCCCGCCCAACTGAGATTCCAGGATTATGTTGCAACGCTTCCTGACCAATCATGTATTGGCTAATCTTACCTTTGCCATCGTGGTGGTAATGGGCCTCATTTCCTATTTACAAATGCCGCGGGAACAAGATCCAGAGATTAATTTTAATTGGATTAGCATTAGTACCGTTATGTCGGGCGCTTCGGCAGAGGATATGGAAAAGTTGGTCACTGACCCACTGGAGAAAGCGGTTGCTAAAATTTCGGATGTGCGATTTGTGCAAAGCAGATCGCGGGAGAGTGTCTCTGATATCACTGTTCGTTTTGATGATATTGATGATCGCACTTTCGATAAACGTATGAATGATCTGCGCCGGGAAATTCAAAATAAGGCTAATACTGAACTGCCAGACGAAGCTGATGACCCGTTCATTTTTGAAATCACTTCCAGCAACTCTTTTCCCACTGCACTGCTTATTTTGAGTGGCCAGGCGGATGACGAAGTGTTACGCAGTCACGCCAAGAGTATCAAGCAGGATATTGAACGGATTAAAGGCGTTGATGGTGTGGGTGCAGCAGCGCTTCATGCGCCTGAATTACTGATTGAGTTTCAACCGGAAAAACTACAAGCCTACGGGGTATCTGCTGCAACAATGGCAGATACCATCCGTAGTAGCTTTCGCGATACCTCTGCTGGGGTGATGGCTCTGGAGGGGCAAGAATGGTTAGTGCGCGTGCTGGG
This sequence comes from Gammaproteobacteria bacterium, assembly GCA_024276775.1. Classification (GTDB taxonomy): domain Bacteria; phylum Pseudomonadota; class Gammaproteobacteria; order Tenderiales; family Tenderiaceae; genus Tenderia. Next base: position 1,183 of record JAJRWO010000104.1, read on the forward strand.
TACCAATATTGATCCGGACTATATTGCCAATTTGCCAGTGCTCGCCACTCAAGGTGAAGTGCCTATTGGCACGTTAGCCAAGGTCAGTCGGGCGCGCGCGGAAGCGAAACAATTGGTCCGTTACAATGGCACCCCCGCCGTGATGTTTTCGGTCACCAAAAAAAGTTACACCAATACTCTGGAACTTGTGGAACGGCTGGATGAATATATTGGTGTGACCAATCAGGTCATCAATCACCGTGGTGTTGAATTGACGTTGCTGGATGACCAGACCATTCCCACACGCAAAGCCTTGAGTGTTATGCAGACTAACGCATTGGTTGGCTTGTTGTTGGTCATCCTGGTGACTTGGATTTTTCTCGGTTCCCGGATTGCTTTTTTTATTGGCATCGGTATTCCGTTTACGCTGGCGGGAACTTTTTGGGTGCTTAATCTAACCGGCTCCACCGTTAATGTTTCAGTGCTGCTGGGCTTGGTTTTGGTGCTGGGAATGTTGGTGGATGATGCCGTGGTGGTGGTGGAATCAATTTATTATCGTATTCAACGGGGCATGGACTCGTTGCAGGCTGCTCAGGAAGCATTGGTAGAAGTGTTTTCTCCCGTAACAACGGCAATTATTACCACCATGGCAGCTTTTTTACCGTTGATGTTGTTGCCGGGCATTCTTGGCGATTTTATGTTTGTGATTCCGTTTGTGGTCACCATCGCTTTGGCGATTTCATTACTGGAGGCTTATTGGATGTTGCCGGTACATATTGTCGCCGCCAAGGTGAATTTCAATAAACCCTCCAAGGCTCACCAGTGCCGGGTCAAATTTACCCGCTGGCTACGGATTAAATATAGTTTGTTGTTGATCAAGGTATTGCGCCGTCCTGGTCGCTCCTTGGTTGGCGTGATGTTGATCTTATCAGCGGCAGTGGGGGTATTTTTTAGTGACATGGTGCGGGTGCAGTTTTTTGCCTTCGATCCAGTGCGTCTTTATTACATCAACGTCACCATGCCGCCAGGGACGCCTCTGGAACAAACCATGGCAACGCTAATGGACCTTGAAAGCAAAGCGAAACAACACTTGAAAGCAGGTGAGGCGAGAGGGGTTGCCTCAGCCGCTGGACAATTGTTTACAGAAACAGAAGCATTTTTTGGCGATCGTTACGGTCAGATGACGATCAGTCTGTTACCTCGAAAAAAAGACATGCGTAATGTTGGCGAAATAGTGGAATCCATGCGCATGGATGTGATGAATACCAATGGGCCAGATAGCATTACCTTTTTAGTGCTGTCGGGTGGCCCACCCACTGAAAAACCCATCATGGTAAAAGTGCGGGGTGATGAGTTCGAACAAATCCGCGAAGCGACGGATAAGCTGTCGGCATTTCTGGCCACTATTTCCGCAGTACACGACATTTTTGATGACGATAGTGCTGGAAAACAAGAGCTACGTTTTACCCTGAATCAGGATGCCATTAGGCGGGCAGGGCTTGCTCCCAACGAAGTGAGCCGCAATATTCGGTTGCTATTTGATGGTGAGGTTGTGGCCTCGATGCAGCATCTAGGGGAAAAAATTGAAGTGCGCTTGCAAGCCGCCAATAACCGCTATCAGGATATTAGCCAACTGTTGCAAACGCCGTTGGCATTGCCCCAGGGAGGGCATATACCTCTGGGGCAGTTGGTTGTAGCAGAGGTTGCGCGTGGCAAAGCCAATATCCGCCACTACAACTTTCGTCGCGCGATTACTCTGCAAGCTGATCTGGATAAACAGCAGATGAATACTCTGGAAGCGAACAAACTGCTAAAACAAGAGTGGCAACGCATTCGCAGTGATTATCCCGGCGTGAATTTAGACTTCACCGGTGAAATGGAAGATATCCAGGAAAGTATTGATGCGCTATCCATATTAATGTTGTTTGGCTTGGGTTTGATCTATTTGATTTTGGGTACCCAGTTTCGTAGTTATTTTCAACCGTTTATGATATTAGCCACCGTGCCGATGGCGTTTGCCGGTGTGACTTTTGGTTTGCTAGTCACCCAGAATCCGTTAAGTCTTTATACACTTTACGGCGTGGTGGCTCTGGCAGGGATTGCCGTTAACTCTGCCATTGTCATGATAGACGCGGCCAACAATCGCTTGCGCAGTGGTATGAGTGTTTTGCATGCGTCAGTTTATGCTGCTCGTCGTCGGGTAATTCCCGTGATTATCACCTCTCTGACGACTATCGCCGGGTTATTTTCATTGGCAACAGGATTGGGGGGAGATTCGCTATTATGGGGGCCTGTGGCATCAGCCATCGTCTGGGGGCTGGGTTTTTCAACGGTGCTGTCGCTATTTGTCATCCCGTTGTTATATCGGACGTTTATGGGGCGCAGTCATTTGAATACTAACCGTTCATAGGCTGTGTTTATAAAGGCAAGGTGATATGAAAGCACAGCTTATCATCCACAAGATGGTCATGAGATTTTTCATCAGGTCATGCAAATCAATCGCTTGCACATCTTTTTCTGCGGCCGAGTGATTTTTCCAGGTTTCAGGGATTTTAGAGTATAATCACGCCAGTTTTATTCCTTCTTTAGGCCTGCATCCCTACTTTTAGGTGATTAGGCCTCGTTATTTTTAAGAGTATTTGTTAATGAGCTTTTCTTCCCTCGGTTTGTCCGAACTTCTTTTGCGTGCAGTAAGGGAAAAGGGTTACGACACCCCTTCACCCATTCAGGAACAGGCCATTCCAGCCGTATTGTCAGGTCAGGATGTGATGGCGGCAGCGCAGACAGGTACGGGTAAGACCGCTGGTTTTACCTTGCCCTTGTTGCAGCGTTTGCTGGATGGTCCCAAGGTTAAACCGAATCAGGCCCGTGCCTTGGTGCTAACGCCAACCCGTGAGTTGGCCGCACAGGTAGGAGAAAGCGTGGCTATTTACGGCAAACACCTGGCTTTGCGTTCGGACATTGTTTATGGCGGCGTCAAAGTTAATCCGCAAATGCAGCGCCTGCGAGGCGGTGTGGATGTGTTGATTGCCACCCCTGGGCGTTTGATGGATCTTCATAACCAGAATGCGATCAAATTTGATCAGTTAGAAATTTTGGTACTGGATGAAGCTGACCGGATGTTGGACATGGGCTTTATTCGTGACATTCGCAAAATCATCGCTTTACTGCCAGAGCAGCGTCAGACCCTGTTGTTTTCGGCAACCTTCTCAAATGAGATTCGCAGCCTGAGCAGGGGGATGCTGAATAATCCGGTTGAGGTAGAGGTTAGTCCCCGCAACACCACGGCTGAAAAGGTAAAACAGTCAATCTTTGAGGTGGACAAGAGCCAGAAAACAGCGCTGCTGACACACTTGATCAAAAATAATAGTTGGAATCAGGTACTGGTATTTTCGCGTACCAAGCATGGTGCCAATAAGCTGGTGAAAAAACTTGAGGGTGCTGGCATCGAAGCGGCGGCGATTCATGGTAACAAGAGTCAGGGTGCGCGTATGCGAGCCTTGGCTGATTTCAAGGCAAACAAGATCAGGGTGTTGGTGGCAACGGATATTGCCGCACGGGGTATCGATATCGCCGAGCTGCCACATGTCATCAACTTTGATCTGCCCAATGTGGCGGAAGATTATGTGCATCGTATTGGCCGTACTGCTCGTGCCGGGCGTGAAGGTGAGGCCATCTCACTGGTGAGCGCCGATGAAGTCGAGTTATTATCTGCTATCGAAAATCTGATTCGGCAGCAGTTGGTGCGCGAAGTGGAAGTGGGGTTTGTCCCCGGGCATCCTGTGCCATTGACCCGTTTGGGGCAGAAGCCGAAAGGTGGCCCGAAAAAACCGCAGCAGAATAAGCCTGGGCAACAAAAAGCTAGAGCCAAACCGGATGGCAGGGCAAGGTCTTCAAGGCCAAAATCGGCGAGTAAAAAACCACATCAGAATAAAGATAGGGATGGCAATGTGGCCCCTAAGCGTAACCCCCAGGCGGGCGCTAATGGTAATTCAGGAAAGCCACGTCGTCCGCGACGGCCAGAATAGTGATTGCAGGCAGGGCCGGGCTGCATTGCCCGGCCCGGCCATTTATGTTGTGGTTTAGTCTTACTTGATTTTACAGGCACTCATTCCGAACAACATCAGCCCATCAGTAGCGGGACTGCGCCCATCGCGCCCCACCAACTTGTATATTACCCCGCACCGATGATGACGAGTCCGATCATAATTCTGAGGATTTTGTCGATGCTGTCTACATTGTGTTTCATCTTGTTTTGATTGTTTACAGCGTCAATATAGAAGAAAATCACTTAACGTCAGATCACATTCATATGTGTGTAAGCGCAAAGTAAACCTCACTCTATTTTCCTGAACGATTTCCTGTTCAGGCGCTGTATTCCAGCAAGAATATACTGATTAAAAAGGGTGTTTTATCGGCTGTGCAACCCGCTCGGTTTCAGCGGGTGCAGGTATTGGGAGCCAGCCCTGAAAGCCAGTGGCGGATTGGTTTGCCTAACGGTGTATCGGTAGCCTTTGTTGGCGAAGTGAATGCTGGATCATTACGAACCATATTAAACGCTGTCGCTGAGCTTGAGTAATGCGCCCGGCGAATGACCTTCCAGAAGTTTACTTATGCCGGCACATACGCGAAAAAAGGGTGGGCGTAAGACGTTGCCCAAGGCCTTACCACGAGTAGAGGTGGTTTATGAATCCGGTGCTGCAGCACGCATCTGCCCGCACGATGGAGCCACTTTGGCCGAGATCGGCGAGGTCACTTCTGAACAGCTCGATATCATTCCGGCCAAGATCCAGGTGATCCGGCATATCCGCAAACAGTATGCGTGTAAATGTGGTCAGTGCATTCGCACAAAAATGGATTCAAAGCTTATGATTTCGCTGCAATGGTCTGCCAATGTCAAGCGCACATAACTGCCGGTTAAGAGAAGTGTGGGTCTATAATTCGACACTCTATTCAAAAAAAGGTAAGTGTGAAAATGAAAAAACATGTTGGAAAGTGTGCTTGTGAAAATATTGAGTATTGTTTTGAAGGAGATCCCATTAATACCGCATTTTGTTACTGTCAAGAGTGTCAAAAACACACTGGTTCAGATAAATGGTTTGGTTTATGGGTACCAATAGAAAAGTTCAAATTTACAAAGGGTAAGCCATCAGTTTTTACTCGAATCGGTGACTCGGGTAAAGAGGTAAATCATAATTTTTGTAGTAATTGTGGTAGCACGTTGGCAATAGAAGTAATAGTGGGTAATTTCTATTCTGTGGCAGCATCGACATTAATTGAAAGTAGTTTCTCTCCAAATATGGCTATCTATGCTGCATCTGCTCCAAAATGGGCAATGTTCCCAGAAGGTGTGCCAAAATTTGACGTGTTACCACCTGGTCTGGGCGAATAAATGCCTAACAAAAAAAATCCAGCGGACAGTTTAAAGCGTCACTTTTTTTGCTTATGTAAAAACGTGCCCCTTTAAACTGCCGCTGATTTTAGGCGTTATGTGCTACGGGCGTCATAGCAGAAATCACTAAGTCAAAAAGCATTTATCTACCGAACAATTAACGATTTTAGCGGGATGTCTATAAAGCTTGCATCTTGCAATTTTTCTTGCTTATTCAATTTTATAGATCAATGGGATCAGACTCGAATGGCACTAACTTAAGCGCTTTCAGCATCAAATTTATGCCGTAAAAACCCCGCAAAAATGGCATAATTTGCTATGCAAAATCAAACGTTTTTACTGCCTGGGTTTCACCTTCAAACACTCCGTAGAACCCCTCGTTCTA
>JAJRWO010000105.1 GCA_024276775.1 Gammaproteobacteria bacterium
ACTTGTGTCATGACCTATAATCAAACCCGTAAACTTAATGAGGGACTTGGTAAAATGGCATTAAATATTGCTAAACCCAGCTTGGTATTGAGACAGTTAATTGATCGGGATACTTGGACATATACATATTTACTGCTTGATCCCGTCTCTTTGCAGGGGGTCTTGATTGACCCTGTACAGGAGCAGCTGGAACGTGATTTATCTTTGATAAAGGAACTAGGTGTCGAGTTGCTTTATGTGCTGGAAACTCATGTGCATGCAGATCATATCACTGCAGCAGGACAGATCCGGCAAAAAACTGGGGCAAAAATTGTTTACAGCGAAGCGGCAGAGATTAAAGCCATCAACATTGCCATCAAGGATGCTGAAACATTAACATTTGGTCATTACACAATGATGGCGTTGGCAACGCCTGGACATACCAATGGTTGTGTCAGCTACCTAGTGGATAACATGCTGTTTAGTGGTGATTCATTATTGATTCATGGCTGCGGGCGGACGGACTTTCAGCAAGGCAATGCCGAGCTGTTATACGATAGCATCACCCAAAAACTATTTACGTTACCCGGCGAGACGTTGGTTTATCCTGGCCATGATTACAGCGGCAGAACCAGCTCAACCATTGCCGAGGAGAAACGATGGAACCACCGGTTAGGTGGTGGCAAAAGCAAGCAAGCATTTATTCAGATTATGAATAATCTTAATCTTGATCTACCAAAGAAAATAAACGAAGCCGTACCTGCAAATCTGGAAACGGGGATCAGCTTTAATCCCAAGCGTTATCTACATGAAGAGTTTTCCATGCTGGATTTGCATAACGCCTGGAAAAAATGCCATGGTGACGACTTAATTGTTGATACTCGCTCAGCCACTGAGTTTGCATCAGGGCACGTTCCAGGCGCAAAAAACATCGCCTTTGGTGATGAAGGGATGCATGCCGAAGAACTTAAACGACATAAGACCGTTTATTTATATTGCCGCTCGGGACGGCGCGCCCAGACAGCCTTTACCAATCTATCGATTATGGGGCTTAACAATCTAGTGTGCGTAGGGCACTCAGGTATGCCTGAGTGGATAAACGCTGGTTACCCCGTTGAATAAGCAGATCAACCAGGCCTGCCGAGATGCAGCAGGGCCACTTCCCACGAGACGACGTTACATTTCGCTATTTTTTGGCAGCGCCAATAAAAGTTTGACTAAAATCTTTTATCAACACAACTTCATTCGATCTAATTTGCACCAGCCAAGCTGGCTAAGCTACCATCGCAACTCAGGAATGGAAATCATACAATATTGACATAACAAAAATAGGGCTACCACCATGAAACGTCGTGACTTTATTAAAAAGGCCGCAGGAGGCGCGTTACTCGCGGCTGGCGCAAGCACTGCTGCACCGGCTATTGCTGCACGTAAACGCTTCAATTGGAAACTGGTCACCACCTGGCCACCTAATTTCCCTATCTTTCAAGAGGGTGTAGAACAGTTTGCCAAAGATGTTGAAGTGATGAGCGACCGTCGCTTACGCATTAGCGTCTTTGCTGGTGGCGAATTGGTTCCTGCCCTGCAAAGTTTTGATGCCGTTTCACAAGGCACCGTGCAAATGGGCCACGGCGCAGCATATTACTGGGCAGGCAAGATACCCGCGGCACAGTTTTTTACTGCCGTACCATTTGGCATGAATGCCCAAGGTATGAACGCCTGGTTATACAAAGGTGGTGGCCTCAATCTTTGGCGTGATATCTACAAACCTTTTAATCTGGTGCCCTTTCCTATGGGCAACACCGGCGTGCAAATGGGTGGTTGGTTCCGCAAAGATATCAACGCTATGGCCGATCTCAAAGGTCTAAAAATGCGCATCCCTGGCCTGGGAGGCAAAGTAATGTCCAAGGCAGGGGTTAATCCTGTGCTACTGCCAGGCGGTGAAATTTATACGGCTCTGGAGCGCGGTACCATCGACGCCACCGAGTGGGTCGGTCCCTTCCACGATCAACGTTTGGGGCTACACCGAGCAGCCAAAAACTACTACTATCCTGGCTGGCATGAGCCAGGCCCAGTGCTTGAGCTAACAGTCAACAGTAAGGCCTGGAGCGAACTGCCCAAGGAGTATCAACTGATAATAGAAACAGCCGCTGCTGCAGCAAATATCTGGATGCATGCTGAATTCGAAACTAAAAATGCGCAGGCGTTGCAAGAGCTCAAACAGAATCACAAAGTCAACATATTGGAGTTTCCTAATGACGTTATTAGGCAGCTCAGACAGCTAACTCATGAAACATTGGAAGAAGAAGCCGCCAAGGACAAAATTTTTAACCAAGTTTATCAAGCCTACAAATCCTTTAGCCAGTCGAATGACGCCTGGGCTGATATTTCTGATACCGCCTACGCCCGAGCCCTCAAGCTCTAATGCCATACCTTTTAATTAAGGCAGTTTATTCTGGCTCCCATGCTCCAGCATGGGAATCCATATTTTGCTATATTCAACCCACCATATGCATTCTCACTCAGCAGCGTGAGGAACGAAAAATGCGCGAATTTAAAGGATGAAGCACTGATCGAGGAGCGACGTAAGCTGGCTGAAATATGGGATCAACTGAATATAGATACAATACCATTGACGAGCATGTATGCCCGGTTATCTGCCTTCGGGCTGACACTGGATGTTGATACGGCCAACGCTCGTCTGCATGACACCCTGAAGACACTGGATGATTTTGATTACAAGTTTGCAGCGGGTGTTCCTAAACCGATGGTTCAGCAACGGGTGTTAATGACAATTTAAACTGACCCGCCTAATACGGGGACAAAAACCCCCTATTTTAGGGTAAATTATTAAATGAATGATGGCCGAACTTTGTTCAACGGAAAGCCGTATAAGATAACGGTTCATGCGTTTTCATTTTGGTTAACTCCAGGCCTGATAGTCACCACTCCCACTGCGTTTCAGATAAGGTGAATGTGGA
>JAJRWO010000106.1 GCA_024276775.1 Gammaproteobacteria bacterium
AAAACCTGCCGACATACCCAAAAAAGCCTTAATTGAAGAAGGTTTTAGTGAAGACGAGGCGGATTCACTTAAACTGTATCAAGCCATTGGCTGCGATCAATGCAACGAAGGTTACAAAGGCCGTGTCGGTATTTATCAAGTAATGCCAATCTCGGAAGAAATGGGTAGAATCATCATGTCTGACGGCAGCGCTATCGATATTGCCGATCAGGCCAAAAAGGAAGGCATCCCGAATCTTCATGATTCTGCGCTGGAAAAAGTGCGTCAGGGCGTCACCAGCCTGGAAGAGATTAACCGGGTAATCACGGAGTAACAAATGGCCAAAAAAGTAATAAAAAAACATGACACCTTTCTTTGGGAAGGCACGGATAAACGCGGCAACCGCACCAAAGGTGAGGTAATGGCGGCTTCGCCTACCCTGGCAAAAGCGGAATTACGCCGCCAGGGCATCAACCCCCTTAAAGTCAAAAAGAAGCCCAAACCACTGTTTAGCGGCGGTTTTAGCAAAAAGCCTATCACACCCAAAGATATCGCCATTTTCAGCCGCCAAATGGCCACTATGATGAGTTCTGGTGTGCCCTTGGTTCAATCGTTTGAGATTGTTGGTCGCGGCCATGAAAACCCCGCCATGCAGGACATGCTGCTCAAGGTCAAAAGCGATATCGAGGGCGGTAATTCATTTGCTGAAGCACTATCGAAATTTCCGGATCAATTTGACGGACTCTACTGTAACCTGATCAATGCGGGTGAACAGGCCGGTATTCTTGAAACCATGCTGCACAAGGTCGCCCTCTATAAGGAAAAAATTGAGGCCATCAAAGGCAAGATCAAAAAGGCCATGTTTTATCCTGCCGCCGTTGTGGTTGCCGCCTTCGTTGTTACCACCATTCTGCTAGTCTTTGTGGTACCACAATTTGCTACGATGTTTGCTGACTTTGGCGCTGACCTGCCTGCCATGACCATTATGGTGGTCAACATGTCAAACTTTATGGTCGAATACTGGTATGTCGTTCTTGGTGTCATTTTTGCCGCGCTTTATATATTCAAGCAGGCCAATCGAAAATCCCAGGCCTTTCGTGATTTTCTCGACCGCGCCGTACTCAAAGCCCCTATTTTTGGCTCATTGCTGCATAAAGCCGCCATCGCCCGTTTTGCCCGGACCTTGTCTACCATGTTTGCTGCCGGTGTGCCTTTGGTTGAAGCCATGACCACGGTTGCGGGTGCCGCTGGCAATATTGTCTATACAAACGCCATTTTACGCATGCGTGATGACATCTCTACCGGTATTTCGCTACAACAAGCCATGCGCCAAACCAATTTATTTCCCAATATGGTGGTGCAACTGGTGGCCATCGGTGAAGAGGCCGGTTCTATCGACTCAATGCTGGCCAAGGTGGCCGACTTTTATGAAGAAGAGGTAGACAATGCGGTGGATGCCCTCAGCAGCCTGATGGAACCTCTAATCATGGCTTTTCTTGGCGTTATCATCGGCGGCCTGGTGGTGGCCATGTACCTGCCAATCTTCAAAATGGGTCAGGTTGTTTAGCATTAAGCGATCATTTTAAATGACTATCCTCGAATATCTCGATGCCAGCCCGGCATTTGTTATCACTGCCGTTGCCCTGTTTGGGGCAACAGTAGGCAGTTTTTTGAATGTGGTCATTTATCGTTTGCCCATTATGATGCAACGGCAGTGGCAACAGCAGTGCGCCGAACTCAGTCAGCCAGAGGCAACAAACCCGCCAACAGAAACATTTAACCTCGCCAAGCCTGACTCACGCTGCCCCCATTGCGGCCACAAGATACGCGCCTGGGAAAACATCCCGATTATTAGCTATCTGTTTCTGAGGGGTTGCTGTTCTGGTTGTGGTGCAAACATTTCTATACGCTACCCGGTCATTGAGGCTGTCACTGCGGCACTGTCCGCCTTGGCCGCCTGGCAATTTGGCCTAAGTTGGGAGACTGCCGGAGCACTATTACTGACTTGGAGCCTGGTTTCGCTGACCATGATCGATGCGGATCATCAGCTCCTGCCAGACAGCATCACTTTACCCTTTCTCTGGATCGGTTTAGGCCTCAACCTGTTTGGCGTCTACACCGATCTCGGTTCAGCCGTTATCGGCGCTATGGCTGGCTACCTGGCACTCTGGCTGGTCTACTGGGGCTTCAAACTGCTCACCGGTAAAGAAGGCATGGGCTATGGCGATTTCAAACTATTGGCCATGCTCGGTGCCTGGATGGGCTGGCAGGCACTGCCGGTAATCATTCTGTTGTCATCCCTGGTGGGGGCGGTCATTGGCATCACCATGATCGTTTTGCGTGGCCGCGACCACAACACTCCTATCCCCTTTGGCCCTTATTTAGCCATTGCCGGCCTGATTGCCTTTTACTGGGGTAGCGACATTAGCAATGCCTACATGCGCATCAGCGGTTTGAGCTAAATGTTGATAAGCGGCCCCTTTCAGGCCACACTCTCAGCATGTTAATTATTGGTCTGACGGGCGGTATTGGCAGCGGCAAATCAGCTGTCAGCAAGATTTTCATTGAACTCGGCATCCCAGTCATCGACGCCGATATTATTTCACGTCAGGCAGTCAAACCCGGCCAGCCTGCCCTCCAGCAAATCAGCCAGGTCTTTGGTGAAGAGATACTCACCGCCAATGGCGAGCTGAATCGCGGCAAATTAAAAAATATCATTTTCGCCACCGCCGCCAAACGCAAGCAACTGGAGGCCATCCTCCACCCCATCATTAAAAATAAAATGCTGCACCAGGCCAGCCTGCTTGACACTGCCTACTGTATTTTTACCATTCCATTGCTCATCGAGGCCGGCCAAATTGATCTTGTCGACCGAGTACTTGTCATTGATGCACCTGACACGCTGCGTCGCCAACGCATCAAACAGCGCGACCCGCTCAGTGATCAACAAATCAATGAAGTATTTGCCGTCCAGTTATCAGCCCAGGCACGCCTCGACTACGCCGACGACATCATTCACAATGATTCAGATCTGACTCAACTTCGTGCTCAAGTGATTGATTTAAACCGCCGATACGCAGAAATAGCGACATCGGAAAAATATTGAAGAAAAATCAGTTTCATCATATTGACTGCAAGCAGTGGTTTACAGGCTGTCATGATCGGGTAAACTAACCCCTCTTAACGTTACTCTCGTCCACGCTAAAATTTGTGAAGAAGTCCAGCCACAGCCATGCAGCATAAACACCCAACTCAACCTGAGGAATATGATGGACATCGACAAACTGTGCCTAAACAAATAACCTACGAACAACCGCTAAACGAACGCATCCGCACCCTGCTGCGGCTTGAGTTCCTGTTTGCACAGGCCAATGCCCATACCAGCCGCCATGATAACTGGGATAACCGCGCCGCTATCAACTGTCTGCTCGATATCATCAGCACCTTCAGCCGTTCTGACCTCAAAATAGACGTCATGAAAGAGTTGGAACGCCAGACCATATTTTTAGGAAAACTGGCCCAAAATCCCCAGGTCGATAGCCGACGATTAGAAACAGTGCTGGATGAAATGGACATCCTGATCGACCACCTGCACGGCCTCAAATCTCAGCACATGGACATCCGTAATAACGAATTTCTTTGCAACATCAGGCAACGCAGCCATGTCGCTGGCGGCAGCTGTAACTTTGACCTGCCTGCCTATCATTTCTGGTTATCACAACCGGAAGAAAAGCGCATTATGGATATGCAAGGCTGGATGGCTCCATTTGAGCCAATCAAACAAGCCGTTAATCTGGTTTTGCGTCTGATCCGTGATAGCGCCCAGACCACGAATGAAATTGCCGAAGCAGGCTTTTTCCAAAAATCTTTTGATCAAAACAGTATCTGCCAGATGGTTCAGGTGACACTGACTGACGATACCCCCTGTTTTGCCGAAATCAGCGGTGGTGGCAAACACCGGTTTAGCATTCGCTTCCTGCAAACGGCTTTCAACGAACGGGCAACCCAGGTGGACCAAAATATCCCTTTCAAGCTCACCTGTTGCATGTTATGAGCCAAACGCACGTAGACTGCCCCACCTGCGGCAAAGATGTTATTTGGGATAATGACTCAAAATGGCGTCCCTTCTGCTGCGAGCGCTGCAAATTGATTGACTTGGGAGAATGGGCCAGCGAGTCACATCGTATCCCTGGTCAAAAGCTGCCCAATCCCGTTGAATCCAGTGACGACGACACTCTAAACTAGGCCCTACAGCCCCGGCCACAAACTACGAATGGCTGCAATGCCCTGACCACCGGCAGCAAACGAATCCGTCAAATCATCACGGCCAACCCCTCCCAGGGCATAAACCGGCATCGGTACTTCATCCACCAGCCGGCGCATTTCATCCCACCCCAAGGGTTCAGTATCCGGGTGGCTTTGAGTCCATTTAATGGGGGACAACAGAGCAAAGTCTACCTCTAATTTAAGCGCCTGCTGTAGCTCCGCCTCGGTGTGACACGAAGCCGCCACCAGCAACTCTTTAGTCAAAGGCCGTTGCGCTAAAGACTGCAATTTAGCGCTACTAAGCTGAACACCATCGGCACCAACCTCCGCTACCCACTCCGGCTCGCCATTCAATAACAAGCGTGCACCAAAGGTGTGGCAACGCGCCACCACTTGCCTAGCCAATACTTTATATTCATCTGCCACCATGCCCTTGGCACGCAACTGCACCAGGCCCACCCCCTGTTGCAAAGCGATTTCAAGATTGGCCAGAAACGCATCCGTTGCCCCAGGCGACGGCGTAACCAGATAACAGTCCGGCAGCTGCACCGCAGCAATAATCGGCCGATTGGCTTTAGGAAAGTCTCTTTTTTGCAAATCATCAACCATACACCATTCGACCAACTGCCCTTCGCAACCGTGTGGCTCACCACTAAAACCATCCAGCCGCCAGACATCCAGCAACACCGCCTTGTCTGGATAGCAGTGCCTAACTCGTATCAGTGGTCTGGCCTGCTCAACTCCAATGCCTAACTCTTCGTACAATTCACGCGTTAAGGCAGCCAGCACATCTTCACCAGCTTCCACCTTACCGCCCGGAAACTCCCACAGCCCCCCCTGATGTTTATCCAGCGGACGTTTAGCAATCAACACCTGCCCCTGGTCATTACAAATCACAGCCACAGCCACATGCACATATTTCATAGCAATTTTTTAAATGTTAATCATGGTGAAAATAACAGGTTAAACCTCAGCAGCAGCGCGCAATTTTTCCGTGTTGATCGCATGACTGCTGGCAAAACCTTCAATATAGCGACCCGACTCAGGGCGAAAGCGATAAAGAGAAAAGTCAGAAAATTGAAACATCATCTCGGCATCAGGCAGACGAGCCAAGTAAAGGCTTTTAAGTTCACCATAAGCCTCATCATCACGATTAACGGGGTCAACCCGGCCCTGCAAAGTCAAACGTGCTAACTGCTGTGGATCACTCTGACCATCATCGACCTCACTCAACGCCAACGACACCCACGGCGCCGCTTCAATATTGCGAGTATGTTTAGCCAAACGGCTCAAATGCAATACCAGCGTGGAAAAATTTGCTTCGGCAACAAAGGCTACCCACGAAACATAAGGCTGCTGCTTATCCTGCGTCCCCAAACAGGCCCAACGCTGACCACGCAGCAGTTGCGCCAGCCGAGATATGTCCATGGGCGTCATTGCTGTTTTTTTACACTCAAACGTATACATCCAAAAAGCCAATACGATCAACATCAGCGGGCTGAGTTAAAAGGGCGTTGGTTTGATAGGCCGCCAGGGCACGGTCAGTCTGTGAATGATAGCCCTCGGTCGAACGCGCACGCTCGGCCTGATGCTGGGCTAAAAACGCCTCTTCACTCACCCCGGAAGGCTGCCGTTGAGCTTGCTTGTTAAGCAATTCACCTTCAAGTGTTTGCTCAGCCGGTGAACGGGGGTTAGCTAACTGAGCAGTACTGAGTTGCTGACGCTGCTGCATCTGTGCCGCAGCATCTTGTGGCCGTTGCGCAGCCTGAGGCTCATACCTCACCACATTACTTGAATAATGCGAAATAGCGGCTGCGCTCATATTGTCTAAAGCTTACCCCAACGCCTTGTTAAAACATGTTAACGGACTAAAACGACATCCTTAACCCCAGGTGCCAACCCTTATCCAGATCCACATCACGATCCCTGGATAATTGCGCCCGCACATTACGATAACCAACATAGACGGCAGCTTCCGGCAAAACTTCATACTCACCACGAGCACTAAAGTCCCAAAACTTTTCTGCATCACCAAAGGTGGTCACATCCGGGCCGAAATAAAACTGGCTGACCAGGCCCAAGCGGTTCTGTTTCGGTGGCACAAACCAAACCTTGGCTCCCAGAGCAACACTGCCCACATCATCGCCACTGTCCAGCGAAACACCGTAGCCCTTGATGCCAACGCCAAAATGCAGGCCAGGCGCAGCACTACCCGCTTCACCCATCATTTCAATACCACCGAGAATCATCATATTATTTGACTCGGTATACATAAAACCAAAATCAGCGTCGGTGTGTCCCGTGCCGCTGTAACTGATGGGGGTGGAATAACGCAGCAAGGCAGTGTCATTACTCATACTCAAATCCAGCTCACGCGCTCCCGCCTCAGCCGCCAGTACACACAACAGTGCGGCAACACTTGCTCGCAATTTCATAGCCATACTCCATGATTGGTTTTATCTACCCCGCCCTCGGCGACGATCACTATTCCCGGACAGCCTCCCAAGCGGGACTACAGCGGTCAATAGTATCACGGCAGGGGCAAAACCCAGCGCCCCTGGCGGCCGCTGAATCACAATACCGCGCCGCGAAAAAGCGGCGTTCATACGCAATAAATGAGCATTTTGAGCCTATTTTTAACGCTCCAAGGAGCCGCCTCAGGCGTTTTGCAAGTGCCGCCACAATTACCCAGGTTTTGCGGCACGGGCACAGACCCAGACATCAACCCGTGCCACACCTGCTCGTTTCAACGCTTTAGCCAGCACTTCCACCGTGCTACCCGTGGTCATCACATCATCAACGATGGCAACATGAGAGACGCCTGGTTCCGCCATCACCTTAAACACACCTTTCAAATTACGCCGCCGCGCCTTGGCATCTAAGCCCATCTGCGCCACCGTGGGACGCAACCGACAAGCAATACCATGCGTCAAAGGCAGACCAAGCTCGCGAGACAACGGTCGTGCTAACTCCAGCGCCTGATTAAAACCACGTTGCCGCAGCCGCGACACATGCAGCGGCACCGGCAACAGCCGTTGCGGCATATCCAGCCCGGCCATCATCATTCGTTCAGCCATCAATTGACCCAGCAAACGGGCACTGTAAAGTTTGCCATTGAATTTCAGCAATTGAATCAAATGATCGACCGGCGGCTGATAATCAAACGCCGCCCAAGCACGATTAAAGGCATGAGGCTTTTGCAGGCACTTACCACATACACCTGCCTGTGGCAAAGCAATAGCACAACCATGACAGGCACTTTTCAGATAGGGTAATTCGCTAACACAGCCCGCGCATAGATCCCGATCAAGCTGGCCCGCTCGACCACACAAAATACAACTGCCGGGCAAAAACCATTCGTGCGTATTTTTTAGCCACTTGTTAACCCCGTTAAATTTTCCAGTTGACAGAAACCCACCAGCCATTAACATCACCCCCGTGAAGTATTGAGCCTACCAGCACAATAACCTGAATAAAAGAAGGAAACCGAAATGGATCACACCCTCTACAGCAAAATTGACCAAATCACCCTGCGCATCCTCAATGGCGGCGAAATGAGCGCCGATGAAGGCCGCTGGATGATCCGTCTCGACGATGACTACACCCCATGGCTAATGGCCAGCGCCGACCGCATCCGCAAAAATTTTCGTGGCAACCAGATCGAAGTCTGCGCCATCGCCAATGTCCGCTCCGGCAACTGTTCAAGAAACTGCAATTTCTGCTCACAATCTGGCCATCACAATACCGACTCACCCACCTACGACTACATCCCCACCGAAGACCTGGTGGCCCAGGCCAAACAGGCCCGAGAATGGGGTGCCAGTGATTTTGGTGTCGTTTCAAAAGGCTGGGGAGTGCGCTCTGACAAGGAAAGCGAAAAGCTGGAAGAATATTTCAACGCCATGGATGACGGCAGCGACATCGGTCGTTGCGCCAGCCTTGGTGCCCTGAGTAAAGACTCGGCCGCCAAGCTCAAAGGCATCGGCATGGAAAACTACCATCACAACCTGGAATGTGCCGAAAGTTACTTCGACAAGGTCTGCACCAGCCACAGCTATCAGGAAAATATCGACACCATTAATAATGCCCGTGAAGCCGGTCTGCGCGTTTGCGCCGGTGGCATCCTCGGCATGGGTGAGTCGCTGGATCAACGCATCGAAATGGCCGATACCCTGCGCCAGCTCAATGTCGAGTCGGTACCGCTAAACTTTCTCAGCCCGGTGGTGGGCACACCGATGGCGAAACAAACACCCATGGAACCCTACGAAATTCTGCGCGCCATCGCCACTTACCGCTTTATGCTGCCCCAGGCCGAAATCCGTATCGCTGGCGGCCGCCAACATCTGGGCGATATGCAGTCAATGATATTTATGGCCGGCGCCTCGGGAGTGATGATCGGAGATTACCTGACCACCAAAGGTCGCAACGTCAGCGATGATATAAAAATGATCAAAGACCTGAAACTGGAAATACGTGGCAATACCCAGCAACGTCGCGAACAAAAACAGGTGCAAGCAGCTTCTGCATGAAAAATCTAGCCGCCGAACTGACGCGGCTGCAGAATCAGCATCTCTACCGCCAACGACGTATCATCGATGGCCCTCAAGGAACCCAACTCAGCGTTAATGGCCAGCAAACGCTCTCCTTCTGCAGCAATGACTACCTTGGTCTGGCCAATCACCCTGATGTCGTCAAGGCCATGCAGGCCGGTGCTGCACGCTGGGGCGTTGGCAGTGGTGCCTCGCACCTGGTCAACGGCCACTCATCTGCCCATCACGCCCTGGAAGAAGAATTAGCCGCGTTTACCCGCCGGCCACGGGCGCTATTATTCTCCACCGGCTACATGGCCAATATGGGCGTGATTGCCGCTCTTTGTGGTCGTGGCGATTATGTCTTCGAAGATCGGTTCAGCCACGCCTCGCTTTTAGATGGCGGCCTGCTGTCACAGGCACGCATGCAACGCTTTGCCCATGCCGATGCAACGGCTCTGGCAAAAAAACTGGCTGAACGAGACAACGGCGAAAAACTCGTCGTCACAGATGGCGTATTCAGTATGGACGGTGACATTGCGCCACTGCCAGCACTTGCAGCAGCCGCCAAACAACACAACGCTTGGTTAATGCTGGACGATGCCCACGGTTTCGGTGTGCTGGGTGAAAATGGTGGCGGCTGTAGTGAATATTTTGCTTTAACAACCGATGACGTGCCAATTTTAGTTGGCACTCTAGGCAAGGCCTTTGGCACGTTTGGTGCTTTTGTCGCCGGCAGCGAAGCGCTGATCGAATATCTGATTCAAAAAACACGCCCCTACATTTATACCACCGCCCTGCCACCAGCAGTGGCCGAGGCCAGCCGGGTCAGCCTAAAACTATTACAAACAGACCACTGGCGACGCGAAAAACTACAGGCGCTGATTAAACAATTCCGCCGT
>JAJRWO010000107.1 GCA_024276775.1 Gammaproteobacteria bacterium
ATATATTGATGGGCGTGTATCGCTGAATATGTATCATAATGGTGATTCGGGAACTCAGTTTCAGCGTTTCCGGCGCACCTTTAGTTTTGGTTTCGGTGGTGGTGTGAATTATCGTGTTGATTCTTGGGTCAGTCTTTTTGCAAGTTATCGTTTTTCAAGCCAGTATTCCAATCTCCCTGTTGGTTTTATCTTTAATGAGCAGCAGGCGATAGAAGGGCGGCAGAGCACTTCATTGGGGAGCTTTAGTAAAAGCTCCATCAATGCGGGTATGCGTATGAATTTCTAAATATACCCATAGCGTTATGGGTATATGTTGAGCCGCTGAAATATTAGTCACGCAGCCCATTGAAGGCACTGACTGCCCAAGCCAGTGACAAACCTGCGAATACAAGCATAATGGCGAGACCAAAACCGTAGGTGCCCAAGTCTGGCGTGCCCACCAGTACTGCACGAACAGACTCTACAGCATAAGTAATTGGATTGACTAGCGAGACAGCCTCTATCCAGCCTGGCATGAATTGCTTTGGCACCATGGCGGTGGAAAGAAACATCAGCGGCAATGTCATCAGGTTGCCAATCATTACCAGTGGCTCTTCGCGTTGCAGAATAATGGCAAAGCCGTTTGAAAGTGCTGCCAAGCCAACACCTAGCAGAAAGATGCTGACCATCGCCAGAAATAGATTGATGGGATCCAGGTTTAGATTGGCGCCAAAGGCCCAGGCTACCAGCATGATGGTTAGCGTTTGCAGTACCACCTGCACCGCTGAGTGCATGACCCGGCTGAGAACGATGGCAACACGCGAGACTGGCGAGACCAACATTTTATCCACTGAACCGGCAGTGATTTCACGCAGTAGGCTAACGCCTGACCATGATGAGCCAAATAGGGCTGTCATGACCAGAACGCCGGGCACGAAAAAATCGATGTAGCTGCCGCCGTCAGTAGGTGCTTGAACAAAGTTTTTAAACAGTTGGGTAAAGATGATCAGCCATAGCAGCGGTTGGATTAGAGTGAACAACGTCCACATCGGCATGCGCAGGGTGATCTTGGTATACTTCAGAAACAGGTGCCAGGTATCTGCTAACACAATAACTCTCTCTTTAACGTTTTTTTAGCTAGGATGTTTTTTTATTTGTCTTTGTCAGGTTGCTGCCATTTCTGCCAGTCATCTGGGTCTTTACCGGACCATGGTTGTTGCGGCCAGTCTTGCTGCTTATCGGGTTCTGGTGGTTTGTCAGTGGCTTGTTGCTGACCTTTATTGTGCTTGTTGTCTTGAGGTTGCTGGCTATTTTCAGTGTCTGCCAGGTTAGCCTGTTCACTCTGGTTGCTGTTATCCTTGTTCTGCCATTCTTGCATTTTGTCTTGCCAGCCAGCTTTGCCTGCCTCGGTACCGCTTGCTTCGATTTTGTCCTGCCATTGACCCCAGTTTTTCTGCCATTTACTACCGCCGCCGCTTTTACCGGCCCATTGGTGCCACCACTCGTCACCTTCCTCTTCCCCCACTTCATCCAGGGTGGTACCGGTGTATTTCAGAAAAACGTCATCCAGGCTTGGCTGTGACAGGGAAAGGCTCTTGATGACGAGGCCCTTTTCTTTGGCCAGATGGACAAGTTTGGGGACAGCGCTGCCACCATTGTCGACATAGACGTGCAACTTGTCGTTTTGCCAGACAACATCTTTGATCTCAGTGTCTTCGTGCATGGCATAGGTGAAGTCGCCGGTCTCGGGACCCTGGCTATCAAAATTAAGAATAACCGCATCGCCGTGAATATCATTTTTCAGGGCTTCGGGTGTGTCGATGATCTGAATTTTGCCCTGGTTGATGATTGCAACGCGGTGGCTGAGGTGATCTGCTTCCTCCAGATAGTGGGTTGTGAGCAGGATGGTCAGGCCCTGTTCTTTGTTTAGTTTGTTGATGTATCGCCACAAATTTTGGCGACTCTTGATATCGAGTCCCAAGGTTGGTTCGTCGAGAAATAATACTTTTGGTTTATGGATCAAGGCGGTGGCAATATCAAGTTTGCGCTGCATGCCACCAGAATAGGTCATCACAGTGCGGTCGAGTGCATCGTCAAGCTCAAAATATTTGGCGAGCTCGGTAATGCGTGATTCGATATCAGCGGTGTTCATTCTGTAGAGGCGGCCCTGCAGCATCAGATTTTCACGGCCGCTGAGAAAATGATCAACCCCTGTTTTTTGGGCCACCAGGCCAATGGCGCAGCGCACAGATTCCGGGTCACTATCAACATTGAAGCCGGCGACTTCGACTTCGCCTTTGTCAAAACCGCTTAGGGTAGTGAGGACGCGGATGGTTGTTGTTTTACCGGCGCCATTTGGGCCAAGCAAGGCAAGAATCTCGCCTTGTTTGACTTTCAGCGACAGATCATCGATGGCTTTGTTGCCACCCTCAAAAATCTTGGTTAAACCACTGACTCGGATCATGATCTATTTGAACCCTGTTGCAGATAAGAGCCGGTCATTATAGCGGCCAACGGATAGAAATATATGGTTTTTATGCCTGATGCTTGTCATTGGGCAAGGCTGTTAGAATAACGGCTCATATGGAGATAAATTGACATGCGTGTATTAGGAATTGAAAGCTCCTGCGATGAGACTGGTATTGCCATTTATGATACCGAAAAAGGACTGCTGGCGGATGTTTTGTACAGCCAGATTGGGCTGCATATGGAATATGGTGGTGTGGTTCCCGAGTTAGCTTCGCGTGATCATGTGCGCAAAACCCTGCCCTTGATCAAAGAGGCGTTGCAACTGGCCGGCCTGAAAAAGGCAGATATTGATGGTATTGCCTATACGGCAGGCCCCGGGCTGATCGGTGCGCTATTAGTAGGGGCCAGTATTGGTCGCAGCCTGGCCTGGACCTGGGACATCCCTGCTGTTGCCGTGCACCACATGGAAGGTCATCTGCTGGCGCCGATGCTGGAAGACGACGTGCCAGTGTTTCCCTTTGTCGCTTTGCTGGTTTCCGGTGGGCATACCATGCTGGTGCGGGTTGATGGTGTTGGTCGTTATCAGTTACTGGGTGATACGGTGGATGATGCCGCTGGTGAAGCCTTCGATAAAACGGCCAAACTGTTGGGGCTGTCTTATCCTGGCGGCCCGGCAATTTCAACGCTGGCCGAACAGGGCAATCCTGATCGATTTCGTTTTCCCCGGCCCATGACAAATCGGCCTGGGCTGGATTTCAGTTTTAGCGGCCTGAAGACCTTCGCTGTCAATACCTTAGCTGAAAATGACAATGATGAGCAGACCAAGGCCGATATTGCCCTTGCCTTCGAAGTGGCGGTGGTTGAGACCATGGCTATCAAGTGTCGCCGGGTATTGGAGCAGACAGGGCTAAAGCGTTTGGTGCTGGCCGGTGGTGTCAGCGCTAACCGGCGTTTGCGTCAGCGTCTGGCCGAATTAGTACAGGGGTATGGCGCACAGCTTTATTATCCGCGGCCAGAATTTTGTACGGACAATGGCGCGATGATTGCTTATACTGGTAGTGTTCGGCTGCAGGCGGGTCAAACCGAATCGCTCGCCATCCAGGCTAAGGCGCGTTGGCCACTGGCCATGCTTGTTCCCGCCTAGCTGTCGCTTGCTCAATGGGATGTTCGGCCATCTACAACCATATGCCTGTTGAGGCTTTCCGCAGTAACGCTCCATCTAAGCTCGTGAGGTTCTAATGGTTCTGCTGTCCGGCCTGACTCAAGTCAGACAGTGAAAGATTGGGTTAATGGCGGAAGTGACGCATGCCGGTAAAGAGCATGGCCATGCCATGTTCGTCGGCAGCGGCAATGACTTCATCGTCACGCATGGAGCCGCCAGGTTGGATGATGGCGCTAATGCCAGCAGCGGCAGCGGCATCGATGCCATCACGGAAAGGAAAAAATGCATCCGAGGCCATCACCGAGCCTTTAACGTCCAGACCTTCATCAGCGGCCTTGATGCTAGCAATTTTGGCGCTGTAGACACGGCTCATCTGGCCTGCACCAACGCCGATGGTCATACCGTTATTGGCATAAACAATGGCGTTGGATTTAACGAATTTGGCGACCTTCCAGGAAAAGGCCAGGTTTTTTAGTTCCTGTTCGCTGGGTATACGCTTGCTGACTACTTTTAGATCTTCGACGCTAACCATGCCATTGTCGCGGGTTTGGATGAGTAAGCCACCGGTAACGCGTTTGTAGTCCAGTGCCGCTTGGCTGTCAGCCCACTGGCCACAGGCAAGTAGGCGGACATTTTTCTTTTCGGCAACGATTTCAACAGCGGCATCACTGACACTGGGGGCAATAATAACTTCAACGAACTGGCGTTCGATGATGGCCTGGGCTGTTTCAGCATCCAGTTTACGGTTGAAGGCGATAATGCCGCCAAAGGCTGATGTTGGGTCGGTTTTATAGGCATTGTTATAGGCGTTTAGCTGGCTATCGGCAATTGATACGCCGCATGGATTGGCGTGTTTGACGATGACACAGGCCGGCTGTTCAAACTGTTTAATACATTCCAGGGCGGCATCGGTATCAGCAATATTATTGAATGACAGCTCTTTTCCTTGTAACTGGATGGCACTGGAGATATTGGTTTCGCTGGCCGGGTTTTCTACGTAGAAGGCCGCTTGCTGGTGCGGGTTTTCACCGTAGCGCATATCCTGCGCCTTGATGAATTGGGTGCTAAAGGTGCGTGGAAAACGAAGTCGGTCATTGTTACTGTGACCGCCGTCACTGATGCTGCCCAGGTAGTTAGCGATGGCACCGTCGTAGGCGGTGGTATGCTCAAATGCCTTACAGGCCAGGTGGAAGTGAGTTTCGTGGCTCAGTGTCTGATTATTTTCCTGCATTTCGTTAAGGATGGCACTGTAATCTGTTACGTCGGTGATGATGGCGACGTCGTTGTGATTTTTGGCGGCAGCGCGAACCATGGCGGGGCCACCGATGTCGATGTTTTCAATCGCCGTCGGCAGGTCGCAATCCGGTTTGGCAACGGCAGCTGTGAATGGGTAGAGGTTAACCACCACCATGTCGATGGCATTGATATCGTGCTCGGCCATGATATCGTCATCAATGCCGCGGCGGGCGAGGATGCCGCCATGTATTTTCGGGTGCAGGGTCTTGACCCGGCCAGCCATTATTTCCGGGAAGCCGGTGTAATCGGAGACCTCGGTGGCCTGAATGTTATTGTCGGTCAGCAGTTTGTAGGTGCCGCCAGTTGAAAGTATTTCAACATTCATGTTGTTCAATGCCCGGGAAAATTCGACGATACCGGTTTTGTCGGAAACACTAATGAGTGCACGTTTGATGCTTGCCATGTTGTTGCTGTCCAATAGTTAGTAGAAATCTGGCGGGCTTAGTTGGATGTATTGCAGCCGGCTTGCGTGGCTATCGTTAGTCCAGTAAACCGTAAAGGCGGAGTTTTTTGCGTAGGGTGCTGCGATTGATGCCGAGGATTTCGGCTGCTTTTGACTGGTTGCCACAGGTGCGATTCATAATGGCGCTGAACAGGGCTTGCTCGACTTCACTAATCATCATTTCATACAGGTTGTCGCACGGCTCTTCGCCGTCCAGATCATTAAAATAATTGTCCAAGGCAACACGGGCGGCATTGCGAAGCGGCTGTCTGCGGCGCTCTTTAAATAGCTTGGGCGCATCACTGACGACTACGCTCATTTCAGGCTGCCTGTTGTACACGCTCAAAAAATTCCTCGGTCATTTTTAGTTGTTCTTCAATGTTGTCTACGCGGTTCACCGCCTGACGAAAGGCACCGCCATGACGTTGACCTTTGCTATACCAAGAGATGTGTTTGCGAGCCATGCGCACACCAGTGTATTCACCGTAAAAACCATAGAGATTGCGTAGATGGCCAATCAGAATATCACGGACTTCCTGAATGGATGGATCTGGCAGTGTTTCGCCGGTGTTGAGAAAGTGTTCAATCTCACGAAAGATCCAAGGCCGGCCTTGAGCGGCACGACCTATCATGATGCCGTCTACGCCAGTGCGCTCAAGCACAAATTGAGCCTTTTCCGGGCTGCTGATGTCGCCATTGGCAATCACCGGAATGTTGATGGCCTGTTTGATATCAGCGATGGTATCGTATTCTGCTTCACCACGGTAGGCACAGGCGCGGGTGCGGCCATGTATGGCTAATGCCTGGATGCCTGATTCCTGGGCAATGCGGGCAATGGCAACGCCGTTGCGGTTGTCAGTATCCCAGCCGGTACGGATTTTGAGGGTGACAGGGGTATTGACGGCAGCAACGACGGCTTCAAGGATTTTTTTGACCAGGTTTTCGTGTTGCAATAAAGCCGAACCCGCAGCGACATTGCAGACTTTTTTAGCCGGACAGCCCATATTGATGTCGATGATTTGGGCACCATTATCGGCGTTGTAACGGGCGGCATCGGCCATCAGTTTTGGATCGGCACCCATGATTTGCACTGATGTTGGCTCGGTTTCACCTTCATGATTGGCGCGACGCTTGGTCTTTTCGCTGCCCCACAGCAGAGAATTTGACGACACCATCTCGGATACCGCCATGCCTGCCCCCATGCGTTTGCATAGTTGACGGAAAGGACGATCAGTGATGCCCGCCATCGGTGCCAGGACTAGATTGTTGCTTAGCTTGTAGGGACCAATCTGCATGAATTGTTATTGCCAACCTGTGATCAAATGTTAATAAGGACGAGCGCTGAGCCGAACCGTAGATTTTACCCTTAAACAGGGCATGGAGAAAAGCTTTGCCAAAGGTTTGTTAGCCCAAAGCTGTAATATCCCCCTTGTCCAACGCAAAATGTCCCCTTTTGATGTCGGGAGGGGTTGTGACAAAGGAGAACATCACCCAGAGTGCCATTTGCAAACGTTATATAATTTCCACTCCTAAATCTAAAAATTAGTTGTTTTCGGTGTACGGGAAAAACTATTTATTCCACAGAGCAACCAAAAAAACACCTGTTTAAAGTGCTTTGATCTTGGCGATCTGCTGGGTCAGGTTGTCCAGTGATAATTGCATCTCGATGACCTTTTGGCGTTCTTTTTTAACCACGGTCTCAGGTGCCTTGCGGGTGAATTTTTCGTTACTGAGCTTGCCTTCGGTGCGTTGTAAATCCTTTTGCAGTTTTTCCACTTGTTTGTTGAGACGGGCCAGCTCATCCTCTTTGTTGATCAGGCCGGCCATGGGGATGAGCACTTTCATCTTGCCAACCAGGGCGATGGCGCATTCCGGTGCGTCATCGGCATTGTTCAGCCAGGTGATGGACTTCAACTTGGCGATGCCATTTAGGTAGGCGCTGTTGCTGTCCAGCAGGGCGGCGTCGTTGTCGCTGCCGTTGGCCAGTAATACGGGCAGTGGTTTGCCGGGTGGAATATTCATTTCACCGCGAATGGATCGCACGCCGAGGATGAAGTTCGTGACCCATTCCATTTCGGTTTCAGCTTTGCTGTTGATCAGACTGTCATTGCTGGCGGGATAGCACTGTAACATGATGGTGTCGCCTTCCACAGCGGCCAGTGGTGCGACCCGTTGCCAGATCTCTTCGGTGATGAAAGGCATGATCGGGTGGGTCAGGCGCAGCAGGGTTTCCAGTACGTTGACCAAGGTATGGCGGCTGCCGCGTTGTTGGGCTGCACTGCTGTTGTCGTTGTTCAGCACGACCTTGGACAGTTCCAGATACCAGTCGCAGTATTCGTTCCAGGTGAATTCGTAGATGGCCTGGGCGGCGTGATCGAGACGATATTGTTCGATCGCCTCGGTCACTTCACGGATGGTGAGTTGCAAGCGGCTGAGTATCCATCGGTCGGCCATGCTCAGTGTCAGCTCATCACCCTTTTGGCCGCAGTCTTTGTCTTCGGTGTTTATCAGCACGTAGCGGGCGGCATTCCAGAGCTTATTGCAGAAGTTGCGGTAGCCTTCAGAGCGTTGCAAATCAAATCTGATGTCACGGCCAGTGGAGGCCAGTGCGGCAAAGGTAAAGCGCAGGGCATCGGTACCAAAGGCCTGGATACCATCGGGAAACTCGGTGCGAGTGGCCTTTTCTACCTTGGCAGCCATTTTTGGCTGCATCAACCCAGAGGTACGTTTACTGACCAGGGTTTCAAGGTCGATGCCATCGATCAGGTCTATCGGGTCGAGCACGTTACCTTTGGATTTGGACATTTTCTGGCCGTGGCCATCGCGTACCAGGCCGTGAATGTAGACCTCTTTAAAGGGTACCTGGCCGGTAAACTTGAGTCCCATCATGATCATCCGGGCGACCCAGAAAAAGATAATATCGAAGCCGGTGACCAGCACGTTGGTGGGATAGAAAGTCTCCAGTGCAGGTGTTTTCTCAGGCCAGCCCAGGGTTGAAAACGGCCATAGCGCCGATGAGAACCAGGTGTCGAGCACGTCGTTGTCCTGAGTCAGGGCGACGTCTTGACCGTGCTTTTGTTTGGCCTTGGCGCGGGCGTCTGCTTCGGTACGGGCAACGAAGATATTGCCTTCTTCGTCGTACCAGGCCGGGATACGATGGCCCCACCAGATCTGGCGCGAGATGCACCAGTCCTCAATGTTGCGCATCCATTCAAAATAGGTGTTTTTCCAGTTATCGGGCACGAATTTGATGTCACCATTTTCCACTGCCTTGATGGCGGGTTCGGCCAGCGGCCCGGCTTTGACAAACCATTGGTCGGTGAGCAGGGGTTCGATGACGCTGTGGCTGCGGTCGCCTCTGGGGACCATTAGTTTGTGTGGCTCAACCTTTACCAGCAGTCCAAGGGCATCAAGGTCTTTGACGATTTTTTTACGAGCATCAAAGCGATCCATGTCGCGGTACTGGATTGGCACGGTATTGTTGAGCTTGGCGTCTTCGGTGAAGATGTTTATCATTGGCAGCTCATGACGTTTGCCGATGGTGTAATCGTTGAAGTCGTGGGCCGGGGTGATCTTGACACAGCCACTACCGAATTCGGGGTCGACATAATCATCGGCAATGACGGGAATAGTGCGCGCCGTCAGTGGCAAAGCGATTTCTTTACCGATTAGATGTTGGTAGCGTTCGTCATTCGGATGCACGGCAACAGCGCTGTCACCCAACATGGTTTCAGGCCGGGTGGTGGCGACGATGACGTGACCGCTGCCATCGGCAAGCGGGTATTTGAAGTGCCACATGTGGCCGTCTTCTTCCTGCGAAACCACTTCCAGGTCAGAAACGGCGGTGTGTAGCACCGGGTCCCAGTTGACCAGGCGTTTGCCGCGGTAGATCAGGTCTTCTTCAAACAGGCGGACAAATACTTCGTGAACGGCCTCGGTCATGCCGTCGTCCATGGTGAAACGTTCGCGTGACCAGTCCAGTGAGGCACCCATGCGTCGCAGCTGGCGGGTAATGGTGCCGCCGGATTCTTTTTTCCATTTCCAGATTTGGTCGATAAAGGCGTCGCGACCAAGATCGTGGCGAGTCTTGCCCTGGGCGTTGAGTTGACGCTCCACCACCATCTGGGTGGCAATGCCGGCGTGATCTGAACCTGGCTGCCATAAGGTGTTGTGCCCCTTCATGCGGTGGTAGCGGGTCAGGGTGTCCATAATGGTGTCTTGAAATGCATGCCCCATGTGCAGACTACCGGTTACGTTTGGCGGCGGAATCATGATGCAGTAGGGGCTGCCGGTGGATGAAGGGGCAAAATGATGACTGGCCTCCCAGGCCTGGTACCAGCGTTGTTCGATGGCTTGCGGGTTGTAGGTTTTGTCCATTTCAGTATCTGTTTTCATTGCGTTTATATCGTGTGGCTGCGCTGGGGGCGCATATTGTAGCGTATTTACCCGGCCTGGTCGGGGCTTATTCGGAGGCAATGGCTGACGTGATTTGCGCACCGCCTTGGCCAGTTCTCGGCCAATTTCCTCGGGTGTCAGCAGTGGATGATTAATCTTGCCAAAGTGATCCTCTATACGGTCGGCCAGTTTGTCGAAGTGCTGTTTGATGGCCAGGTCGATGACGCGGCTCAAGGGCAGCTTGGGTCGTGTTTGTTTGCGTTTCAGCGGTCGCTTGTCAATATCCTCGCGCCTAGGAATGACGTCTTTCAGCACCGGCAGTTTGTCGTTGCTTAAAACGGCTGGTACGTCTTTTTCATCGATGCTGATGGTTGGCGGCTGTTTTTTTGACATGGGTTTTTTACGAGAGAGTATGGGTGTCGAGGCTGTAGCCGCGATCACGATAAAATTTATAGCGCTGTCGCCCGCTGGCCTTATTTTCATTGTCCTGGCCGATGACTTCGGCCACCCGCTCGAAAGAACTGAAGAACATGGGGATTTCTTGCGCCAGGTTGATGAGCACTTGACGGCGATGCCCCTGTGTTGAATCTGTGAGTTTGCTCTGGTGACTGATGAGTACGGGTGTTTCTGGGTCGGGCGATTCGGCTTCTATATCGTGAGGCACAAAGCTGTTTTTTTTGAATGTCCACAGCAGCTCGTCGAGTCGTTTGGTCTGGCTTTGGTGGCTGGTATGGATGTAAACGCCGTGACCCAGGCGATAGGCCTTTTCGGCAATGCGGCAAACTGTTTGTTCACGGCTGCCGCTGTTACCTGTGAGAATATAGAAATCTACTTTTGTCATGTCCGCAAGAGTAACGCGGTTTATTTTGACTGGCAACGATCCAGCAGGTATTGGGTTAGCAGGGGCACCGGTCGACCCGTAGAACCTTTTTTGTCACCGCTGAGCCAGGCGCTGCCAGCAATGTCGAGGTGGGCCCAATGAAATTTTTTGGTGAAGTTGGACAGAAAGCAGGCAGCGGTAATGGTGCCTGCTTCACGGCCGCCGATATTGGCCAGGTCGGCAAACGGACTTTTGAGTTGTTCGCTGTATTCTTCCCACAGTGGCAGCTCCCAGGCGCGGTCGCCACTGCTCTTGCCGGCATTGATCAGGTCATGCGCCAGCGGGCTGTGGTTGCTGAGCAGGCCGGAGGCGTGTTGGCCCAGGGCGACGACACAGGCACCTGTGAGGGTGGCAATGTCGATGACGACGTCGGGATCAAACTTTTCCGAATAGGTTAAGGCGTCACATAAAATCAGGCGGCCTTCGGCATCGGTATTGAGGATTTCTATGGTCTGGCCGGACATGCTGGTGACCACATCGCCGGGTTTATTGGCAGCGCCGTCAGGCATATTTTCACTGGCCGGAATCACGCCAATGACGTTGAGTGGTAACTTGAGTTCAGCCACCGCACGCATGACACCGAAGACGCTGGCGCCGCCGCACATGTCGTATTTCATTTCGTCCATGCCCGCAGCAGGCTTGAGTGAAATGCCCCCCGCGTCGAAGGTCAGGCCCTTGCCCACCAGAACGATGGGTTTGCTATCACCACCTTTGTTGTGGTTCATGCAGATCAGTCTAGGTGGTTGGCGGCTGCCCATACTGACAGACAGCAGTGAACCCATGCCCAGCTGTTCCATTTCTGCTTGTTCAATGATTTCGGTGCTGATACTGTCAAATTCTTCGGCCATTTCCAGTGCCTGTTCGGCAAGGTAACTGGGGGTACAGATGTTGCCGGGCAGGTTGCCTAAATCTTTGGCTTGCTTGACGCCATGGGCGATGGCATAACCTTCGTTGACGGCGGCATCACTATCACTTAGTTCGCGTCGACTGGAGATACTGAGGACAATCTTGCGCAGTGGCCGGCGGGCTGAATCTTTTTTGGTTTTGAGTTGGTCAAAGCGATAAAGTGAATTTTCTACGGTTTCAATTGCCTGACGGATATTCCAGTGGTTGTCGCGGCCTTTGATGTGGAGTTCGGTGAGATAAAAAACCGCTTCCATGGCACCAATGTCATTCAGGGTAGTGGTGGTGGTGGCAATAATCTTGCGATATTGGCTATCGTGAAGTTCGCGTTCTCGGCCACAGCCCACCAGCAGAATGCGGTCGCAAAGTGTATTGGGGACGCTGTGCAGTAATAAGGTCTGACCAATTTTGCCTTCCAGGTCACCGCGACGAATCAGGCTGGAAATAAATCCGTCACTGATTTGGTCCAGGCGTTCAGCCGCAGGTGAAAGGCGTCTTGGTTCATAAACGCCAACAACAATGCAGGCGGTACGTTGTTTTTCAGGATTGCCGCTTTTTGCAGTAAACTCCATGGTGTTGCTCTCCTGGTGGCAAATCTGTCATGAAAGGTATAAAAGTTTAGTTTTTGTTGGATGATTGCTGTTATTGGTAATAATAAGCATATAATTTTCATCCCTTAGGTCGCTAAATAATGTTTGAACAGTTTAGATGAGTTTACCCATAATTTGTTTTTTTTTCAGTGAATATCAAATTGTTAGCCGCTTTGGGCGCATGATTTGATTATCGAACGTTATCTTTTCAAGGAACTGGCTGGCACCCTGTTTGCAGTGACCACGGTGTTGTTTCTGATCTTTGTCAGCAGCTGGTTTGCACGGCTATTAGGCCAGGTTGCGGCCGGCAGCGCTCAAGCCGATGTGATTTTTTTATTGCTTTCGCTTAAATCTGTCGATGCATTGATAATTTTGCTGCCTTTATCTTTTTATATGGCGGTATTGCTGGCCTTTGGCCGTCTGTACAAAGACAGTGAGATGACGGCCATGCTGGCCTGTGGCGTCAGTTGGGTGCGAATTACCCGGCTGGTATTTTTGATGGGCTTGGGTTTTGCTTTGGTTGTGGCGAGTGTGTCGCTTTATTTTGCACCGTTAGCCAATAGTGAGCGTCATATACTACAGAAAAAAATGAGTGCATCTTCCGGGCTTGAAATGATTACCGCAGGGCAGTTTCGTGAAATGGGTGAGGAGGATGCGGTGTTCTATGCCGAACGTCTGTCTGATGACGGTAAGAGCGTGGAAAATATTTTCATCCAGGCTGAGGAGCAGGGTGTTTTGAATCTGATCGTTGCCGAGCGTGGTTCGCAAACCATGGAAGGTGATGGTAGTCGTTATTTATTGCTGCAAAACGGTTATCGCTATGCCGGCGAACCGGGTCAGGTAGATTTCAAAATTATTAAGTTTCGTGAACATAAGGTATTGATGAAGCAGCCAGAGGTTGTTTTCAAGGTGGGTAATGTTGCAGCGATGTCGAGCTTGGCCTTGTGGCAATCCGCCAAGCCGCGTGAGCTGGCCGAGTTGCAGTGGCGTATTTCCATGCCCGTGTCGGTGGTGTTGCTAGCGTTGTTGGCCGTTTTTTTAAGCCGTAGCAGCCCGCGTCAGGGCCGTTATGGTAAATTATTTCTCGGTATTTTGGTGTATATCATTTACAGCAACTTATTGGGGGTGGCCAAAACCTGGGTGGAAAAGGGTACGGTTGATGCCTTGATGGGTGTCTGGTGGGTGCATTTATTACTGGCGGTTTTGATTGGCGTGTTAATGGTGCAACACTCTGGCGGTCTACGGGTTTTATTGGCAGGCAGCCAAACGAAAGGTCGCAACAGTGAAGCTGCTTGATCGTTACATTGGCAAAACGGTGTTAGTCAGTACGCTGATGGTGATGGCCGTGCTGTTGGCCTTGTTCGCCTTTGTCTCGTTTGCGGGGGAGCTGGATAAGGTTGGGCGTGGTGACTACGATGCCAGTTTGGCGATGTTATATACCCTTTTATTATTGCCTCGGTTGGCGTATCAGCTGTTTCCCATTGTGGTTTTGTTGGGGGCGATTATTGGTCTGGGCACCTTGGCCAGCCAAAGTGAATTGATTGTGGTGCGGGCCGCCGGAGTATCGTTGACGCGCATTATTTGGACCGTGATGAAGGTGGGTCTGTTGTTGTTGGCCTTGATGCTGGTGGTGGGGGAGTTTGTCGCCCCTGTTGCCGAGTTCAAGGCCCAGAGCCTGCGAGCCGAAGCGATTTCTGGTCAGGCCAGCTTACGCAGTGATAAGGGCTTATGGGCCAGGGATGGTAATAGTGTTATCCGTATTCGTGATTTGATGAGTCGCGACCAGGTGGGGCGAATTTCTGTCTATCACTTCGATGACGCAAACCGCCTGCAGTCGGTGACCACGGCTGCTGAAGCCAGCTATGAAGGCGACCACTGGTTGTTGAAAGATGTATTAAGCAGCTCAGTGTCTGAGACTGGGGTTAAGACCCATCGTTATAACACCCAGTTGCGGAAGTCTGTGTTGACGCCAGAATTGATTGCTGTGGTGACGGTTAAACCTGATTATCTCGCCGCGCCAGACCTGTATCGATATATTGGTTATTTGACTGATAATCACCTGGATTCAAGCCGATATATACTGGCTTTATGG